>NZ_JBEXGX010000016.1:0-190221 GCF_040607495.1 Streptomyces sp. NPDC005281
CCCACGCGAAGCCATGGATCTGGGGCAGACCGGCACCCCCAACCCGACGACTGCGACGCCGATATGTGTACCGAGTTTGAGGAATCCAGCACTAGAGGGGGAGGGGCACCCGTGTGAAGCATGCAAGGCATCCCTGACGGCAGGCCCGAAATCCTGGTCGTCCCCTACGACAATCGATCCGCCGCGGTGCGCGGGCTTGCGGTAGTCGCCATGGCTACGGATGCGATCGGACACCTGGAAAAGCCTCCGGTCCCGGTGTCCGGGATCGGAGGCTTCGCCCCTCGCGGGTCCGCAGGAGCCGGTGGCTCAGATTCCCAGCCCGTCCAGAGCCCCGATCCCGGCCATCAGGCCCAGCCGGTCGTACTGCCACCAGCCCTCGGCCATCTTTCCGTCCTCCGCACACCGGAAGACCGTCGTCCCGGTCATGGAGACCTTCTTCCCGGACGCCGGGATCCCCATGAAGTCGCCCTTGTGCGTGCCGTTCCAGGTCCACCGGGTGCAGACACGGTCGCCTTCCGTGATCTGGTCCTCGATCGTGAACGCCATGTCGAAGCCGCTCCGCCACATCTCGACCACGCGCCGCAACGCGTCGAGACCGATGGCGTCCTGCTCACGGGCGGGATCGTGGTCGTGATAGCTCTCCGTCATCAGCCCGTCGAGCGGCTGCAACTCGCCCGGGGCCGCCGCCGTCTCGAAGAACCTGCGGACGTTCGCCGCGTGGAGCTGGTCGTCGCGCACCACGTCCAGGTCGGTGAAGGTCGGCATCTCGTCGCAGAGCGCCACCATCTCCTGGAAGATCCGCTCGGTCTCCGGCATCTTCGAGTTCTTCATCGCCTCCTCGTACGACGGGAACTCCACGATCTCCACGAAGTGGTTGGCGTCGGAGCGGTCCTTGCCGATGACGCTGTGCGTCGCGGTCCGTCTCCCTTTGGTCTTCTCGACCCAGGTGTCCATCAGCTCGTTCATCTCGTCGAACCGAGCGGTCTTGCAGTCGATCAGCTGCACGAATGTCATGGCGTCACCTCCGGCCCCCCTGGTCCGGTCGGAATCCCCTTCAATCCTCCCACCGGAGGGGCGACACCACCCACCGCACGATCATCGCCGGCACCGGCTCGGCGTCCCCGAGTTCCGTGCGATCCGCCCTGCCGGCGCCTGTTTCACCGGGTCCCGCGTCAGCGGGACCGCCGCGTCACTGAGGCCCGTACTTGCGCCCGGTCTTCGACGAGATCCCGCCCAGCAGCGCGCGCGGGGTCACCTTCACCACGCCCATCAGCACCTTGTAGCGCGGATCCGGGACGGACAGGGTCCTTCCGCGTGCCAGATCGGCGAGCGCCGCCGCCACCAGCTTGTCCGCGTCGAGCCACATCCAGTTCGGGATGTTGTCCGTGCCCATGCCGGCCCGCTCGTGGAACTCGGTGCGCACGAAACCGGGAGCCAGCGCCATCAGCCGCACCCCGCTGCCCGCGAGATCCTTCGCGGCGCCCTGCGTGAACTGCACGACCCACGCCTTCGACGCCCCGTACGTACCCCGCGGCACGAACGCGGCCACCGACGCGACGTTGACGACACCGCCCCGGCCGCGCTCCCGCATCGCCTCGGCCGCGGCCGACGTCAGCCGGAGCACCGCCTCGCAGTGCACCTTGAGCATCTTCAGCTCGTCCGCCATCGAGACGTCCAGATAGCGGCCCTTGTTGCCGAAGCCGGCGTTGTTGACCAGCAGATCGACCGGGTTCTTCCGGTCGGAGAGACGGGCGGCGACCGTTTCGATGCCCTCGTCCGTCGCCAGGTCCGCCGTGAGCACCTCCGCCTCGATGCCGTGCAGGTCGTGCAGCTCGGTCGCCTGCTCCCGCAGCCGCTTCGTGTCCCGCGCCACCAGCACGAGGTCGTGCCCGTCCGCCGCCAGCCGCCGCGCGAAGGCGGCACCGATCCCCGCGGTCGATCCCGTAATCAGAGCCGTTGTCATGGCGCAAGATTAGTGACCGGCCGGGGCCCCCGCCCTCCGGTGCCGGACACCGTTACCCGCCGTACTTCGCCACGTACTCCCGCGCCGCGGCCCGCGACTCCGGATGCAGTGCCTCGCCCGCCGCCAACAGTCGCGGCAGCAGGTTTCGTTCGGTCGTCGCGGCGCGGAACTGGAGGGCGACGGTGACGTCGTGGTCCGGCCGGTGCACGATCTCGACCGGGTCCCCGGAGCGGATCTCGCCGGGCTCGATCACCCGCAGATACGCGCCCGGCGCACCCCGGTGCGTGAACCGTTTCACCCAGCTCTTCTCGCCGAGGTGCTCCTGGAAGGTGCGGCACGGGATGCGCCCGCAGGTGACCTCGAGGACCACGCCGGAACCTATCCGCCAGCGTTCACCGATCAGCGCGCCGGACACATCGAGCCCCAGCGTCGTGAGGTTCTCGCCGAACACGCCGTTCGCCAGCGTCCGGCCGAGCTCGCGCTCCCATGCGTCGAGGTCCTCGCGCGCCACCGCGTACACCGCCTGGTCGTCACCGCCGTGATGCCGCGTGTGGCACACCGCGTCTCCGGCGAGCCCGCTCCCGGCGGTCCCCTTGGGCCCCGGCGCCGTCACCCGCACCGGCCCGTCGACCGGCTGTTTGTCGATGCCGGTCAGGCCCTCCGGCTGCTCCGTGTACGCGACGGCCCGTGCCCGGCCCAGGTTCAGTGACAGAAGCCTCATGGCACCAAGCTAGGCGATACAGGCCAAAGCGTCGACGTGATATTCGGCGCCTGACCCAAGACACGCTTATGCTCGAAGGGTGATCGAGGCTCGTCATCTCCGTGTCCTGCGCGCCGTCGCCACCACCGGATCCTTCTCGGCGGCGGGGCGCGAACTGGGCTGCACCCAGCCCGCCGTCAGCCAGCAGATGAAGGCCCTGGAGTCGTCCGTGGGCACCCCCCTGCTGGTGAGGACGGGGCGCGAGATGCGTCTCACCCAGGCGGGTGAAGCCCTGGTCAAGCACGCGGCGAGCATCCTCGCCGGTCTCACCGCGGCGGAGGAGGAGGTCGCGGCGATCGCCGGACTGCGCGCGGGCCGAGTCCGCCTGGTCTCCTTCCCCAGCGGCAGTTCCACCCTCGTCCCCACCGCCCTCGCCGCACTGCGAGCCGCCCACCCGGGCACGCGTGTCTCCCTGGAGGAGGCCGAACCGCCCGAGTCCGTCGAGAAGCTCCGGGCCGGCGACTGCGACATCGCCCTCGCGTTCCGGTACGAAGGCGCTCCGGGCGTCGAGGAGTGGGACGACCTCGTCGTGCGGCCCCTGCTGATGGACCGTCTGGTCGGCCTGGTGCCCGAGGGGCACCGGCTCGCGCGCTCGGAGTCCGTCGCGATCGGCGAGTTCGCCGGCGAGCCGTGGATCGCGGGCTGCCCGCGCTGCCGCGGACAGCTCGTCGAGGTCTGCCGCGGTGCCGGGTTCGAGCCCCGCATCGACTTCGCCACCGACGACTATCCGGCGGTGGTCGGGCTCGTGGGCGCGGGACTCGGCGTCGCAGTCCTGCCGGAGCTCGCGATCGAGTCCGTACGCCCGAAGGGGGCGCGGACGGTCACGGTGGAGCCCGCGGTGCGCCGCGAGATCGTCGCGCTCACCCTCCCGGACCTCGCCGAGGTGCCGGCCGTGGCCGCGACGCTCGACCGGCTGGCACAGGCGGCGGCCCGCTAGCGCTCCGCCCGCGGGCAGAGCGGACCCTCGCGGACGGGCCTGCGCTCACCCGCTTGGCAGAAACGTTCCTTCAGTTGTTCGAGGCGGAAGTGTTTCCAGGGGCCGCCGCCGAGACCAGTCGGTTGCGTGCCCGTCCCATGAGTTCTTCGCGCTCGTCCTCGGTCAGTCCGCCCCACACGCCGTACGGTTCGCGCACCGCGAGCGCGTGTGCCGCGCACTCCGCGCGTACCGGGCATCTCATGCAGACCTCTTTGGCCGAGTTCTCGCGAGCGCTCCGTGCAGCACCACGCTCGCCCTCCGGGTGGAAGAAGAGCGAGCTGTCGACCCCTCGGCAGGCCGCGAGGAGCTGCCAGTCCCAGAGGTCCGCGTTCGGACCGGGAAGGCGGGAGAAATCTGCCATTGCGTGTCCCCTTGTTGCCGTTCTGGGCTGCTCTGTGCCCACCGACCGTACATCTACGATCTAAGGAGATGAAAATATGACTCATTGCGAATCTAGCCTCAGACACCAGCAAATGGGAAGAAAACAGGCTAAATGGGGCATGGGTTGTGATGAAACGTTGAGGGTCGGCGCGCATGTCTGCACCGTGTCCGCGCCCTCACGTACAGTGCCGATGACGGCTGACTGCCCCGTAACTCTTTCGAGTGACCATCGTTGAGATGGCTGAGGCGGTTGAAGGAACAAGCGCTCGGGTAGGCGGTCATATCCGCCTGCGAGTGTCGACCGCACAGGTGACGATTCGTAACAGCCTGGAGGCTCAAGGTGACGCGCATCAGCTGCGGAGGACGGTCATGACATCCGTCCTCGTCTGCGACGACTCCCCGCTTGCCCGAGAGGCGCTCCGCCGCGCGGTCGCGACCGTGCCCGGTGTCGAGCGTGTGACGACGGCGGCCAACGGCGAGGAAGTCCTCCGCCGCTGGGGAGCCGACCGTTCGGATTTGATTCTGATGGACGTACGTATGCCCGGACTGGGCGGCGTGGAGACGGTCAGGCGGCTGCTGTCCGCCGACCCAGGTGCGCGCATCATCATGCTCACCGTCGCCGAGGACCTGGACGGCGTGGCGCTGGCCGTCGCCGCCGGCGCCCGCGGCTATCTGCACAAGGACGCCTCGCGGGCGGAGCTGCGCGCCACCGTGACCCAGGCGCTCGCCGACCCGACCTGGCGGCTCGCGCCGCGCAGACTGCGTTCGGCGGAGATGGGTGCCGCGCCCACGCTCACCGCGCGTGAGATCCAGGTGCTCGAAGGAATGAGCCACGGGCGCTCGAACGCGGAGATCGGCCGTGAGCTGTTCCTCTCCGAGGACACGGTCAAGACCCACGCCCGACGGCTCTTCAAGAAGCTCGGTGCCTCGGACCGGGCGCACGCGGTGGCGCTCGGATTCCGGTGGGGCCTGGTCCGCTAGGTGAGCCGCCTCGCGGGTACGACCGGAGTAGCGAGAGTGGCCGTGGGAGTAGTCCCTGCCCGCCGGACGGCGGGTGGGGGCGGCCACTCGGGGCGAGCCTGTTCGGTGTCCGATCCCCGTTTCCCGGCGGATGCCGCATCCTTGAGGTGTGGAGTTCCTTGGGGACAAGTCGGTCGAGCGGAAGGGGAGGGCGCAGGAGATGAGTTCCGGCGCACCTGCTCATAACGCTTCGGTGCACAACTATGGACGCGGTGCCATGGACAGGACGACGTCAAGGCACCATGGACCGATGCGTGAAGACGAGACGACGGGGATCGGTGCGCTCGTCCTTCGCGCGGTCGACGGTGACGAACAGGCCACGCACGACCTGCTCGCCCACGTACACCCGCTCGCGCTGCGTTACTGCCGCGCCCGTCTGTCCCGGCTACCGGGGGACGCGCGGCACTTCGTGGAGGATCTGGCGCAGGAGGTCTGTGTCGCGGTGCTCCTCGCGCTGCCGCGCTACAAGGACACCGGGCGTCCCTTCGAGGCGTTTGTCTTCGCGATCGCCGCCCACAAGGTCGCCGACCTCCAGCGTGCCGCGATGCGGCATCCGGGGTCCACGGCCGTCCCGTCCGACGAGATGCCGGAGCGGCCCGACGACTCCCTCGGCCCCGAGGAGCGCGCGCTGCTCAGCAGCGACGCCGAATGGGCCAAGAAGCTCATGGCCAACCTCCCCGAGAACCAGCGCGAGCTGCTCCTTCTGCGGATCGCGGTGGGCCTCACGGCCGAGGAGACGGGCCAGATGCTGGGAATGTCGCCGGGTGCCGTCCGGGTGGCCCAGCACCGGGCGCTGAGCCGGCTGCGGGCACTGGCGGAGCAGTAGAAGGAGATCCGGGTCCGGTCGTGGCGACGCGACCGGGGCCGCAGGGTCCCTGTCGAGGTCGAGGTCGAAGGCGGCCGAGCCGCTCACGGTGCTTTCGGCGCCACATTTTCCGGTGACGCCGGTGACGCCGGTAATGAGGGTGACGGCGGTGACGCCGGTAATGAGGTGACGGCGGTGACGCCGGTATCGGGGGTGATGGCGGTGACGCCGGTCACCCGATTCAGTGGATTCCGTCGTGCGCCGGAGCGCCGGAACCCTTCCCCTCCGCAAATTGCAGGCAAAAGGTGGCGTACCCAGACGGCGTCGGACGGCCCCTTCCGGCGGCCTCGGACCGGTCCGTCCGACGGCCTCGGACCGGCCGTTCGGGGCGGGGCTGCGGCGCCGTTCGTTCGTGGGGACGGGGCATCGGCCGACGTCCGCCCACCCGTGCCGGGCGCCATGAACGGGCTCCTGGCGCTTCTCCCGGCACCGGTCTGAACGGGAGCGACCGTCATCCCGTACGAACATACGAGGCCGAAGCCCACCCTCAACCGTGGAATGAGAGAGCCATGCTTCCCGTTAGCATGGACATCCGCACCGATCAAGGCCATTTGGGGAAGGTGTCATGACTGCCAACGTCGACGGAGTGCCCGCCAAATTCGCGACACTCGGGCTGACCTACGACGACGTGCTGCTGCTGCCGGGCTCGTCGGACATGGCGCCCGACCAGATCGACACCGCCTCGCACATCTCGAAGCACGTCCGGGTCAACATCCCGCTGCTCTCCGCCGCCATGGACAAGGTCACCGAATCGCGCATGGCGATCGCGATGGCCCGCCAGGGTGGCGTCGGCGTTCTGCACCGCAACCTGTCCATCGAGGACCAGGCCAACCAGGTCGACCTGGTGAAGCGCTCCGAGTCCGGCATGGTGACCGACCCGATCACCGTCCACCCGGACGCCACGCTCGGCGAGGCCGACGCGATCTGCGCCAAGTTCCGCATCTCCGGTGTGCCGGTCACCGACGGCGGCGGCAAGCTCCTCGGCATCGTCACCAACCGCGACATGGCCTTCGAGACCGACCGCTCGCGCCAGGTGCGCGAGGTCATGACGCCGATGCCGCTGGTCACGGGCAAGGTCGGCATCTCGGGCGGCGACGCGATGCAGCTGCTGCGCCGCCACAAGATCGAGAAGCTTCCGCTGGTCGACGACGCAGGCGTCCTCAAGGGCCTCATCACGGTCAAGGACTTCGTCAAGGCCGAGAAGTACCCGAACGCAGCCAAGGACTCCGAGGGGCGTCTGCTGGTCGGCGCGGCCGTCGGTGTCGCGGGCGACGCCTTCGAGCGTGCCCAGGCCCTGATCGAGGCCGGTGTCGACTTCATCGTCGTCGACACCGCGCACGGCCACTCCCGCCTCGTCGGCGACATGGTCGCCAAGATCAAGTCGAACTCCTCGGGCGTGGACGTCATCGGCGGCAACATCGCGACCCGTGACGGCGCTCAGGCGCTCATCGACGCCGGCGTCGACGGCATCAAGGTCGGGGTCGGCCCCGGTTCCATCTGCACCACCCGTGTCGTCGCCGGCATCGGCGTCCCCCAGGTCACGGCCATCTACGAGGCGTCGCTCGCCGCCAAGGCGGCCGGGGTCCCGGTCATCGGCGACGGTGGCCTCCAGTACTCGGGTGACATCGCCAAGGCCTTGGTCGCGGGCGCCGACACGGTGATGCTCGGCTCGCTGCTCGCGGGCTGCGAGGAGTCCCCGGGCGAGCTGCTCTTCATCAACGGCAAGCAGTTCAAGTCGTACCGCGGCATGGGCTCCCTGGGCGCCATGCAGTCCCGTGGCGAGCAGCGCTCCTTCTCCAAGGACCGCTACTTCCAGGAGGGCGTCGCCTCCGACGAGAAGCTCGTCCCCGAGGGCATCGAGGGCCAGGTTCCCTACCGCGGCCCGCTCTCCGCGGTCGTCCACCAGCTGGTCGGCGGTCTGCGCCAGTCGATGTTCTACGTCGGTGGCCGCACCGTGCCCGAGCTCCAGGAGAACGGCCGGTTCGTCCGCATCACCTCGGCGGGCCTCAAGGAGAGCCACCCGCACGACATCCAGATGACGGTCGAGGCGCCGAACTACAGCCGCCTCAAGTAGTCACCCGTACAGCTGAACGGTCTTCCGCGCGCGCGTGGAGACCGCCATGAGGGCGGTCCCGGAGGTTCCGGGGCCGCCCTCGTCGTGGGCGTCGGCGATACTGGGAGACGCAGAAGCGAAGACGGAAAGGCCACAACGTGACTGAGATCGAGATCGGGCGCGGCAAGCGCGGCCGCCGGGCGTACGCCTTCGACGACATCGCCGTCGTCCCGAGCCGCCGGACGCGGGACCCGAAGGAGGTCTCGATCGCCTGGCAGATCGACGCGTACCGCTTCGAGCTGCCCTTCCTGGCCGCCCCCATGGACTCGGTCGTCTCCCCGGCCACCGCGATCCGCATCGGTGAGCTGGGCGGCCTGGGCGTCCTGAACCTGGAAGGCCTCTGGACGCGGTACGACGACCCGCAGCCGCTGCTCGACGAGATCGCCGGGCTGGACGCGGAGCGCGCGACCCGCCGTCTCCAGGAGATCTACGCGGCTCCCATCAAGGAGGAGCTGATCGGGCAGCGCATCAAGGAGGTGCGCGACTCCGGAGTCGTCACCGCCGCCGCCCTGTCCCCGCAGCGCACGGCGCAGTTCTCCAAGGCCGTCGTCGACGCGGGCGTGGACATCTTCGTCATCCGCGGTACGACGGTCTCCGCCGAGCATGTCTCCGGTGCCGCCGAACCGCTGAACCTGAAGCAGTTCATCTACGAGCTCGACGTCCCGGTGATCGTCGGCGGCTGCGCCACGTACACCGCGGCGCTGCACCTGATGCGCACCGGCGCGGCCGGCGTCCTGGTCGGTTTCGGCGGCGGCGCCGCGCACACCACGCGCAACGTGCTGGGCATCCAGGTCCCGATGGCCACCGCCGTCGCGGACGTCGCCGCGGCCCGCCGCGACTACATGGACGAGTCCGGCGGCCGGTACGTGCACGTCATCGCCGACGGCGGCGTGGGCTGGTCCGGCGACCTCCCCAAGGCCATCGCGTGCGGTGCCGACTCCGTGATGATGGGCTCCCCGCTCGCGCGCGCCACCGACGCGCCCGGCCGTGGACACCACTGGGGCATGGAGGCGGTGAACGACGAGCTGCCGCGCGGCAAGAAGGTCGACCTCGGCACCGTCGGCACCATCGAGGAGATCCTCACCGGCCCGTCGCACATCCCGGACGGCTCGATGAACATCTTCGGCGCCCTCCGCCGCGCCATGGCCACCACCGGCTACAGCGAGCTCAAGGAGTTCCAGCGCGTCGAGGTGACGGTCGCGGACTCCCAGCACAAGCGGTAGACCGCGGGTACGAAGCCGGTACGTGCGATGGGCCCCCACCGAGTCGGTGGGGGCCCATCGCCGTGAGACCTGCCTGTCAGCCGCCGGTCAGAAACTCGGCGATGCTCGCGAGGACGAGAACGATGCCCGCGATGCCGAGGACCGTGCCGTACAACCGGAAACGGACGGCGAAGGCAGAGCCGGCCGGCGGAGCGAAGCTGCCGGCACCCAAGGCATTGAGGTCCAGGTTCCGCTGCCTGAGGGTCTCCATCGCGTCTGCGGCGCCCCGGATGTTGAAAGCGACCCAGCTACCGGCCACCGTGGCCGGCAGACCGAGCAGCATCAGAAGCAGCCAGACAGGCATCAGTGACCGTGCCCGGCCTTGCGGGCGCTCTGGAACGCCACGTAGGCCGCGACCGCGAAGAAGACGAAGGTCAGCGGGTCGGCTTGGTCCTTCCAGGCCTGCTGGACCACGCTGAAGTGGTCGAAGAAGACCGTGCTGAAGCTGAGGTCGACCTGCTTGGCGCCGATCATGGCCTCGCCGATGAGCTGGCCGAGGTAGATAGCGGCGACGGACACGATCACGCTGACGACCGGGAGCGTCTGGCTGCGGCCGCCGACGCGGCCCGCGGCGATGCCGACGAGGAAGCCGACGCCGACGGCGGCGTAGCCGATCTCGTGCTTGGTGAGGCCGATGACCAGGCCGTACAGGATCGCGGACACCACGCCGGCGCCGATGGAGGCGACGAGGCCGAGTGGGAAGTTGTTGCGCGCCGCTGCCGGGACGGCGGGCGCGACCGGGTAACCGGGTGCGGCCGGGAAGCCGGGCTGCGGCGCGCCCTGCGGCGGGATCGCCTGCCCCGGGACGGGCGGCTGGTCGGCGGGTGCGGCGGGCGCGTCCGCGTACGGGTTGGCGTCGACCGGTGGACCGGACTGCGGCGTGGGCTGACTCATGTGGTTCCCCCCAGGGATGCGGGCGCACTGCGGTGTGCGCGTGGAACGTCGCCGCACACCTGTGGGCGCCCGGGGCATGGGCGTACGCGTGTGCGAGAGCTGCCGCAGGTTAGCAGGAGGGAATGACAATCGGTCAGGTGATTTTCCCCGGCTCAGAGCCGGTGTGCCGCCCCCGTCGGGGTCGCCCCCCGTGTGTCCAGGAGGAGTTGGGCCTTCACGGAGAGGCCTTGCAGGTCGTACGTGCGGTGTTGCTGGAGCAGGATCGTCAGGTCGGCGTCCGCCGCGGCCTCGTAGAGGGAGTCCGCGCGCGGTACGGGCCGCCCGAGGACGCTCCAGGCCGGCACGTGCGGGTCGTGATAGCTGACGGAGGCCCCGAGTTCCATCAGCCGTACGGCGATCTCGTGGGCGGGGGCGCCCTGTTGGTCGGCGATGTCAGCCTTGTAGGTGACGCCGAGGAGGAGCACCCGCGCGGCACGGGCGGACTTCCCGTGCTCGTTGAGCAGGGCGGCGGCGCGCTGGATGACGTACTGGGGCATGTGGTCGTTGACCTGCCGGGCCAGTTCGACCATCCGCAGGGGACGCCCGGAGGGGCTGCCGAGGTCCTGGGCGAGCCCGTGGCCGCCGACTCCCGGGCCGGGCCGGAACGCCTGGAACCCGAACGGCTTGGTCTCCGCGCAGCGGATGACGTCCCACAGGTCGACGCCCAGGTCGTGGCAGAGCACGGCCATCTCGTTGACGAGCGCGATGTTGACGTGCCGGAAATTGGTCTCCAGGACCTGCACGGTCTCCGCCTCGCGGGGTCCGCGCGCGCGGACGACCTTGTCGGTGAGCCGTCCGTAGAAGGCGGCGGCCGACTCGGTGCAGGCGGGGGTGAGGCCGCCGATGACCTTCGGTGTCCCGGCGGGGGTGAAGTCGCGGTTTCCGGGGTCGACCCGGCTGGGCGAGTAGGCGAGGTGGAAATCGCGCCCAGCGCGCAGTCCGGAGCCGGTTTCGAGGAGCGGGCGCAGGAAACCCTCGGTGGTGCCGGGGTGCACGGGTGATTCCAGGATCACCGTGGTGTGCGGGCGCAGCCGTGCGGCCAGGGTGCGTGCCGCCGACTCCACCTGGCCGAGGTCCAGGGTGCCGTCGGCGCCCCGCGGGGTCGGTGCGCAGATGACGGCGGTGCGTACGCGGCCGAGCTCGGCCGGGTTCGTGGCGGTCCGGAAGCCCCCCGAGAGCATCCGGCGCAGCTCCGCGGGGGTGAGGGAGCCTTCCTCGGGCCCTGTTCTGTAGCCGAGGGTGGTGATGCCGGCGGCGACGGCGGCCTGGGCCAGGGGCAGGCCGAGGTGACCGAGTCCGATGACGGCGAGGTCTGCGGGCATGGAGTGGGCCGTCCTTCCCAATAACCGAAACGGGACAGGTGCGCAAGCCCTGTGGACAGGATGGGCGAGAGCAATGTCAGACTAGGAGTAAATATGACCGATTTGCGGGATTGATCGATCAAGATTCCCTGCGCGTCGCCGAGAGTTGTCCACAGGCTGCGGACCGACGGTGGCCGATGAGGGGATCGACGGTCAGACTTTGGGCAGGGGGGATGTGAGCCGGGCGCCGCCGGACAGGAGCGGCCAGCGCGACCTACAGCGGGAGGCAGCGGTGAGGACAGCGACACTGGGGCCGGCGGAGCGTGCCGAGTCACTGGCGGGAATGGCCGAGCGTGAGCTGGACGTGCTGGTCGTCGGAGCGGGAGTGGTCGGCGCGGGCACCGCGCTGGACGCCGTGACGCGCGGTCTGTCGACCGGTCTGGTCGAGGCGCGTGACTGGGCCTCGGGCACGTCGAGCAGATCCAGCAAGCTGATCCACGGTGGTCTGCGGTATCTGGAGATGCTCGACTTCGCACTCGTCCGCGAGGCGCTGAAGGAGCGCGGCCTGCTGCTCGAACGGCTCGCCCCGCACCTGGTCAAACCCGTCCCGTTCCTCTACCCCCTCCAGCACAAGGGCTGGGAGCGGCTGTACGCGGGCTCCGGCGTCGCGTTGTACGACGCCATGTCGATGGCACGCGGACACGGCCGCGGACTGCCAGGTCACCGCCATCTGAGCCGTCGCAATGCCCTGCGGGTGGCACCTGCCCTGAAGAAGGACGCACTGATCGGCGCCCTTCAGTACTACGACGCGCAGATGGACGACGCCCGCTATGTGGCGACCCTGGTGCGCACGGCGGCCTCGTACGGAGCGAAGGTCGCCAACCGCGCGCGGGTCACCGGCTTCCTGCGCGAGGGCGAGCGGGTGGTCGGGGCCAGGGTGCGCGACGTCGAGGGCGGCGACGAGTACGAGGTCCGCGCCCGGCAGATCGTCAACGCCACGGGTGTGTGGACCGACGACACCCAGGCCATGGTCGGGGAGCGCGGCCAGTTCCACGTCCGCGCGTCCAAGGGCATCCATCTGGTCGTGCCGAAGGACCGGATCAACTCCTCGACGGGGCTGATCCTGCGCACCGAGAAGTCCGTGCTGTTCGTCATCCCGTGGGGCCGTCACTGGATCATCGGCACCACCGACACCGACTGGGACCTCGACAAGGCCCACCCGGCGGCCTCCAGCGCGGACATCGACTATCTGCTGGAGCATGTGAACTCGGTGCTCTCCGTCCCGCTCTCCCGCGACGACGTGGAGGGGGTGTACGCGGGGCTGCGGCCGCTGCTGGCCGGGGAGTCGGACGCCACCAGCAAGCTGTCGCGCGAGCACACCGTGGCGCACCCCGTGCCGGGACTCGTGGTCGTGGCGGGCGGCAAGTACACGACCTACCGGGTGATGGCCAAGGACGCGGTGGACGAGGCGGTGCACGGACTCGACCAGCGCGTCGCCGAATGCGTCACCGAGGATGTCCCGCTGCTCGGCGCCGAGGGGTACCGCGCGCTGTGGAACGCGCGAGCGCGGATCGCGGCGCGTACCGGCATCCATGTGGTGCGTGTGGAGCACCTGTTGAACCGGTACGGAGCGATGGCCGAGGAGCTTCTCGACCTCATCGCGGGGGACCCCTCCCTCGGCAGTCCCCTGCCCGCCGCCGAGGACTACCTCCGGGCCGAGATCGTCTACGCCGCCTCGCACGAGGGCGCCCGCCACCTGGACGACGTCCTGACCCGGCGCACCCGTATCTCCATCGAGACCTTTGACCGGGGCACCCGCAGCGCCCGTGAGGCCGCCGAGCTGATGGCGCCGGTCCTCGGCTGGGGCAAGGACCAGATCGAGCGCGAGGTGGAGCACTACGAGAAGCGGGTCGAGGCCGAGCGGGAGTCCCAGCGCCAGCCGGACGACCTGACGGCGGACGCGGCCCGGCTCGGTGCGCCGGACATCGTGCAGTTCTGATCGCCGCCTCCCGCCCATCTCACTCGAACGAGTGTCGTGAGCTGGGATCTTCGCTCGCGGCCCGGCCGTTCTACGGGGTGCGGGGACAGAACTCGGCGGCGAGCAGGGCCGGTTCGAGCGTCGGGTCCGTGACCCCGTCCGTGTTCACCCGGAAGGTGAGGACATGACGACCGTCGACGGTGGCCGCGGTGCGCACGTAGCTGCCGGGGATACGGCCGTTGTGTCCCCACACCGTGGTCCCGCACGGCAGCTTCACCGGGAACAGCCCCATGCCGTACGAGCCATGTGCGGCGCGGGTGTCGAGCATCTCGCGCAGCCAGTGCGAGGGCAGCAGTCCGCCGCCGAGCAGGGCCGCGTAGAAGCGGTTCAGATCGGTCAGCGTGCTCACCAGCTCACCCGCCGCGCCGGCCACGCGCGGGTCGAGCTCGGTGACGTCGGAGCCGTCGGCGGCGTACGCGCGGCCGTGCGGCGAGGGAAGCGACGACCGGTCACCCGGGAACGAAGTACCGGTCAGACGAAGGGGGATGATGATGCGCCGCTCGGCCTCGGTGGCGTACGAGTGTCCGGTGACCTGCTCGACGATCATGCCGAGCAGCACGTAGTCGGTGTTCGAGTAGGCGAAGCGGCCACGGGCGGCCGGGGGGCGGGTGAGTGCGATGCGCAGAGCCTGAAGAGGGGTCACGGGGACGGTGCCCCGGGTCGTCGAGGTGAAGTCGTAGAGGCCGCTGGTGTGCTGGAGCAGGGCGCGCAGCGTGATGCCGCGGCCGTCGTTGCCCGCGCCACGCACCAGGCCGGGCAGATGCTCGTCGACGGAGTCGGACAGGGACAGTCGGTGTTCGGCGGCGAGTTGGAGGACGACCGTCGCGATGAACGACTTGGTGACGCTCCCGGCACGGAAATGATCGGAACGAGTAAGTCCGTTTCCGGTGCTGGTGAAACGCGGACCGGACCCGTCGTCGGCGAGCAGGGCGGCGGCGGGAGCACCGCCACGGGTCACCAGGCGGGCGAGCGCGGCCCCCGACGCCCGGGCGACAGGAGTTCGCGCGGCCACCGGGGCCCGCCCCGGGGGGCCGCTCTGGACCACGGCGAGCAGCGTCAGTGACACGGGTACGGCCAGAAGTGCCCGGTGTGTCCTGAGCCGTGGCATCGCGGGGTCCTTCCTTGTCGCGGCCCATCATGAGGCACGTTCCTGTGTCCGGCACCGTGGCCGGGCAGGGTCCCGAACCGGGCGGGGCGGACCCGCGGCACCGTGGTCGCGGGCGGGCCGACGGGCAGGCCCGGCGGGCGCGCGGTGGGGTCGCGGGCGGGCCGCGGACGGGGGCCGGACGTCTCACTGGCTGAGCTGTTGCGGTTCCAGGGGCCCCCTGGGCGCCGGGCACTTGTCGGGTGAGGGACAATGAAGGCTCTGTCAGGGCGGGTTGCATGAGGGGACGCATGTCGGAGGCGGAGCGGGCGGGAGCATCCCGTCAGGACAAGAGCGAACGTCTCCTCGCCGGGCGGTACCGGCTGGGGGATGTTCTCGGCCGCGGTGGCATGGGCACGGTGTGGCGCGCCGAGGACGAGACCCTGGGCCGCACGGTCGCCGTGAAGGAGCTGCGGTTCCCCTCGGCCATCGACGAGGACGAGAAGCGCCGGCTGATCACGCGCACGCTGCGGGAGGCCAAGGCCATCGCGCGGATCCGCAACAACGGCGCGGTGACGGTCTTCGACGTGGTCGACGAGGACAACCGGCCGTGGATCGTCATGGAGCTCATCGAGGGCAAGTCCCTCGCCGAGGCCATCCGCGAGGACGGACTGCTCACGCCGAGGCGTGCCGCGGAGGTGGGCCTGGCCATCCTCGACGTGCTGCGGTCGGCGCACCGTCAGGGCATCCTGCACCGGGACGTGAAGCCGTCGAACGTGCTGATCTCCGACGACGGCCGGGTCGTGCTCACCGACTTCGGCATCGCCCAGGTGGAGGGCGACCCGTCCATCACCTCGACCGGCATGCTCGTCGGCGCGCCCTCCTACATCTCGCCGGAGCGGGCGCGCGGCCACAAGCCCGGCCCCGCGGCCGACCTGTGGTCGCTGGGCGGTCTGCTGTACGCGTCGGTCGAAGGCGTGCCGCCGTACGACAGGGGCTCCGCGATCGCGACGCTCACCGCGGTGATGACCGAGCCGGTCGAACAGCCCAAGAACGCGGGCCCGCTGGAGAACGTGATCTACGGCCTGCTCGCCAAGGATCCCGAGCAGCGGCTCGACGACGCGGGCGCCCGGGCCATGCTCAACGAGGTGCTGCGCAAGCCCGAGCCCGAGAAGAGCCTGCCGGAGCCGCCGGACGCGACGAAGGTCGTGGCCATGCCGCCGCTGCCGGAGGAACCGGCGCGGCGGGGTGCCGGCGGTTCGGCCCCGGGCGGCAGGAAGGGCGAGGAGCCCGCGGAGCGGCTGCGCGGGGCCCTGCGTTCGGTGCGCAAGGCCGCGACCGCGGCCGGGGCCGCCACGGCGGCTGCGACCTCCGCGGCGACGGCCCGTGCCAAGACGGCCGGCGGCGCGGGAACCTCCGGGGCGGAGGGGGCCGGGACGGCCTCTCCGAGCACGGGTGCGGAGTCCGGCGCGACGGCCGGTACGGCGGGTGGCACCTCCGTCTCGAGCGCCACGGCGAATCCGTCGGTGCCGGGGCGGACGAGCGGTTCTGACGGCAAGGCGGCGAACTCCGGTTCGGCCGGAGCCGCCGACGCCTCGGGCGCGGGCGGCAAGCGCCCCGGCTCGGGGTCCGGGTGGCCGGTGGCTCCCGAGCGGCCCGCCCGCCCGGCGCCGAAGGCCTCGCTGACGGATGTCGTGCCGGTGCGGACCCTGGTGATCCTCGCGGTCGTCGTGGCGCTGGTCGTGGTCGGTACCGTGCTGGCCCTGACGCTCGGCGGCGGGGACGACAACGGCGCCAAGGGCGGCACGGGCGGTGGCGCCAAGGCGACCGCCTCCAGCACGGCGGGCTCCGGCAGCGGGAAGAGCGGCGACGACAGCAAGAGCGGCGACAAGGGCAAGAGCGACGGCTCCCACACCGACAGTGGCGACAAGCCGGGCTCCACGTCCGGCTCCGGCTCGGACGACGCCGCGAACAGCTCGCCGGACGCGAGCGCGTCCAGCGGTTCGGGCGGTGACGGCAAGGAGGGCTCGGGCTCGGGTTCCACCGCCGTGACGACGTACCGGAGCGGCCAGGGCTTCTCGATCGGGCTGCCGAAGGGGTGGAAGTACAAGTCGCAGGACGAGGCGGGCGTCCGGTTCACCGGTCCCGACGGGCAGAAGCTCCTCGTCGGCTGGACGTCGACGCCCAAGAACGACCCGGTCGCGGACTGGAAGAACCAGGAGCGCTACATGACGCGCTCCCAGTACTCGAGGATCAGCATAGAGAAGGTGGACTACCGGGGCTGGAACACGGCCGACTGGGAGTTCACCTCCGTGGACGGCGGCACCAAGTTCCACACGATCGACCGCGGCTTCGTGGTGAACTCGCATCAGGGATACGGCCTGATGTACACGGCGAAGGATTCCGCCTGGGGCAGCGCGCTGCGCAAGAGCACCTGGGCGACGCTGACCGGAACGTTCCAGCCGAAGTCGTGACGCGTTCCTCCCTCACGGGTGTCGTCCGGATCGGTTCGCGGCCATGGGCCGGGACCGATCCGCACGGCACCCCGTAGGTGACGTTCCGCGACGAACGGAGCCCGAGATCTCGCATCACCGCTCTGCGGGTTGCCTCGGGCACGTATCGTGAGTGGTTGCGGACCGAACGAAGCCACAACGGAACGCACGGCGAACGGAATTGACCAACCGGTCGGCTGGGGGAGCATCGTGGACGACTATGCGGGACGGGTACTCGCCGACCGCTACCGCCTGCCCCTGCCGTCCTCCGACGAGTACGAACTCGCCGAGAGCCGGGCCTTCGACACCTACAGCGGGCAGGAAGTCCTGGTCCGGCAGGTGCCGTTGCCCGAGGTCGTCGAGGCCGAGGTGCTCGACGCGGACGGGCTGCCCGACGGGTTCGTGGCCAGGGACGGCGGCGTTCGGCGGGCGTCGGCCCGTACCACCCGGCGGCCCACCGAACCGGCGGTCCTGCGTGCGATCGACGCGGCGCAGGCGGCCGCGCGGATCCCCGACCATCCCCGGCTCGACCAGGTCTTCGACGTGTTCGCCGAAGGCGGGTCGCTCTGGATCGTCAGCGAGTTGGTGCCCGCCAGGCCACTGGCCGCGCTGCTCGCCGAGAAGCCGCTCAGCCCCTACCGCGCCGCCGAGGTCGCCGCCGACGTCCTGACCGCGCTGCGGGTCCTGCACGCCCACGGCTGGGTGCACCGGAACATCACCGCGCGCACGGTGCTTGTCTGCGACGACGGCCGCGTCCTGCTCACCGGGCTGGCGGCCGGGGCCGCCGAAGAGGCGCTGTGCGGATACGACCCGGTGCCGGCGCCGGAGGACGACGTCACGACCGGCGGAGGGACCGGCCCCGGGCAGCCGGGTGACGGAGGCCCGGCCCGGGCAGGCGCTCCTCCGGGTGTCGCCCGAGGCGGGCGCGGACCCGTCGGCGGGACCGGATTCGGCGGAGCGCCGCGCGGGGTCGCCGTGGCGGCCACCAGCGGCGCCGACGCGGAAGCGGCCAGGCGGGCGGCGATCGAGGCCCGCGCCGGGCAGGGAACGCCGGTTCCCGGGAAACCGGTCCCCGGCGCGCCCGTGGCGGGCCGGGGACCACGTGCGCTCGAAGCCGGCGGTCCGGGAGGTCCGGCGGGTCCGGGCCGTCCGACGGGAGGGCCCGGGCCGGACGGCGGACCGGAGACGGGCGGGGGAACGGAGGACGCCGGGGACGACATCCGTGCCGCGCGCGCCGGAGCCATCGCCGCCTACCGCGCCGGAGCGCGTGCCGCCGCCCGCGTCCAGGGAGACCGCCGAGGCGACCCGCTCGCCCTTCCCGCCCCGCGGTCGTCGGCCCCCGGCGAGCAGACCGCCCAGGACGGCCGGTACGGCACCTCCCCGCACTCCTCGGAGGCCCAGGTCAACCCGCCGCAGCTGCCCGGCCAGGACGGCCGGCAGCACCCCCACGGCACGCCCCCGGGCCAGATAGCCGACCCGTACGGAGTCGGCGGCACCGGCAGGTACGGAGTTCAGTCGCGGCCCGCCGGAGCCCTCGGTGCGGACAACGGCCAAGCGCGCCCCACACTCCCCCCGGGGTCGGGACTGGGCTCGGGACCGGGTGGCAGGCCGGCGCCGGGTGACACGGCGTACGGCCGTTCCGCGCTCGCGCCGGGACGGGACCCCTACGGCACCGGGCACGGCAGCCGTCCGGGCATTCCGGCCCCGTCACGGCCCGTCGGCGGCGACCGGACCACTGACGACGACCGGCTCACCGGCGGATTCCAGGCACCGGGCGGTGCGCACGTGCCCGTGCCTCCGGGCGGATTCCAGGCACCCGGAGGCGCCCAAGTCCCCGTGTCACCCGGCGGCTTCACGGACCCCGGCCACACCCGGGTGTCCGGCACCCCGCAGGGCCCCGCCCATGTCGCGCACAACTCCGGTCGCACCGGTGGCGGTTGGGGTGACCCGGTCGCCGGGACGCCGCCGCGCCGGGGGCCGGCCACCGCGCTGGCGGCCGAGCGGGCCCGGCAGGCGCGGATGGCCGTGGTCGGACCGGTCACCGAGCGCTGGGCGCCCGAGCAGGCCGGACCGGTGCACGAGAACTGGCAGTTGGCGGCCCCGATCGGACCGGCGACGGACCTGTGGGCGCTCGGCGCGCTGCTCTTCCGCGCCGTCCAGGGACACGCCCCGTACCCGGAGGAGAACACCGCCGAGCTGGTCCAGCTGGTGTGCGCGGAGCCGCCCGCCTTCGCCGAGGAGTGCGGGCCGCTACGGCCCGTCGTCGAGTCGCTGCTGCGCCAGGACCCCACCGAACGGCTCGACTTCGAGGAACTGCGCGGCTGGCTGCGGTCGTTGGTGCGGTCCGCGCCGGAGCCCGAGGCCGGGACGCATGTCGTGCCCGTACCGCCCGTGAACCCGAGCCGGCTGCCGATCGTACGGCGCCGGGGCGAGCTCGTCCGCAGGCGGCGGGCCGGGCTGCCCGCGACCAGCCCGCACGCCCGACACAAGCGGGCCAGGCGGGAGAGCGCGGCGCCCCGCAGGCTGGGCCGGAACCTGCTCCTGCTGGTCCTGCTCCTGCTGGCCGCGGCGGTCGCGTACGCGGTCGCCTTCATGCCCAAGGCGGACCGGAGCGGCACCGACGGGGAGCGGACCGGTGCCGCCGGACAGGCCGGTCCCGCCACACCGTCCGGAAGCGACCCGGCGGCGAGCGGCGCGCCCGGCTCCGACCGGACCTCGCCCGACCCCGGCAAGAGCCCCTCGGGGAAGTCGAGTTCGACCTCATCGCACACCAGCCCCGATCCCGGCGTCGCCCGGGGGTTCACCCTCCGCAAGGACCCCGAGGGGTTCCAGGTCGCCGTGGCGAGCGGCTGGACCCGTTCACCGAAGAACGGCAGCGGCCAGGTCGTCTACTCCCAGGGGGACTTCGAGCTCATCGTCGTGCCCGGACGCGACGGCACGGCCACGTACGGCAGCGACCCGATGACCTACCAGCGCGAGAGCGAGAGGGAGTTGCAGCCCTTCAGGGACTCGACCTGGGCCACCTCCAGCGGGATGCGGCGGATCGACGTGGGCGGCAGGGCGATGGCCGAGGGACAGTTCACCTGGCAGGACACCGCGGGGCATTCGCTCTATGTGCGCAACCTCGCGATCCTCGTCGCCGGGCACTACCACGTGGTGCAGGTACGAGGGCCGGACGCCGAGCGCGACGAGGTCACCCGGCTCTACGAGCAGGCCTCGTCGACCTACCAAGTCACCGGCTGAGCAACTCTTCCGCGCTTCGGGCGCAACGTTTCAGCAGCTTGGGGCGTCTGAACACCAGACGGTTCCCTCCCGTACAGGGAAGGGACAACCGTCACAGTGCGGTCTCCGTACGACCCCGCTTGTTCCCTGGGTGGGTACCGCTCCTTAGTCTGACCCTGTCAAGACCATTGCGGGGAAACGTGAATCAGATGCAGGGCCTGCTCCTCGCGGGCCGCTACCGGCTTGTCGACTCCATCGGCAGCGGTGGCATGGGCCGGGTTTGGCGCGCCCACGACGAGGTGCTGCACCGCGCCGTCGCGGTCAAGGAGCTGACCGCCGCGCTGTACGTCGCCGAGAGCGACCTGGCCCGGCTGCTCGCCCGGACCCACGCCGAGGCGCGGGCCGCCGCCCGGATCAACCACTCGGCCGTCGTCACCGTCCATGACGTGCTGGACCACGACAACCGGCCGTGGATCGTCATGGAGCTGGTCGAGGGCAACTCGCTGGCCGACGAGGTCAAGGAGCAGGGGCGCCTCGAACCGGCCGAGGCGGCGCGGATCGGGCTGTGGGTGCTGCGCGCGCTGCGCGCCGCGCACGCCGCCGGTGTGCTGCACCGGGATGTGAAGCCGGGCAACGTCCTGCTGTCGTCCGACCGGCGCGTCCTGCTCACCGACTTCGGGATCGCGCAGGTCGAGGGCGACACGACGATCACGCGCACCGGCGAGATAGTCGGTTCCGTCGACTACCTCGCGCCCGAGCGCGTGCGCGGCCACGACCCCGGCCCGTCCTCCGACCTCTGGGCCCTAGGGGCCACGCTGTACACGGCGGTGGAGGGCAGATCCCCGTTCCGCCGCACGTCCCCGATCGGCACCATGCAGGCCGTCGTGGAGGAGGAACCCGCCGAACCGGTCAACGCGGGTGCGCTGGGCCCCGTCCTCGCCGCGCTGCTGCGCAAGGATCCGGCCGAGCGGCCCAACGCGGAGCAGGCCGAGCAGATGCTTGCCGAGGCGGCGGCGGGACGACTGTCGAGTGCGACGCAGACGTATGCGATGTCGTGGCCGGCGGGGTACGGCACCACGGAGACGGGAACCGGCACCGGTACCCGCGTGCAGACGGCCGCCGCCACGCCGTATCCGCCGGTGACGATGGGGTCCGTGCCCGCGCTGCCGAAGCGGCACCGCCTGCGTACGTTCGCCCTGGTCGTCGCCCTCGCGACGATCGTCGGCGGGGGTGTCGCGGTTGGGCTGCAGCACTTCGGCACAGGCGGCCCCGGCGGCTCGGGCGCCTCCGGGTCGTCGACTCCGAGTGCCAGTACCAAGCCGAGCGACAAGGGCGATCAGGGAGCGGTTCCCGCCGGCTGGGAGCGACGTGAGGACCCGGTGGGCTTCAGCGTCACCCTGCCCAAGGGGTGGACGAGGTCCGTCTCCATCGACCAGGACGGCCTCCGGCAGGTCGACTACTCGCCCGACAAGGGCAAGCACCTCGTGCGGGTCGCCGTCGACACCGCGCCGGACTTCAGTACCTCGTACGAGCACATGAGCGCCCTGGAGCAGGCGGTCTCACGACGGCTGCTGGACTACAGGAAGCTGACCTTCAAGAAGGAGCTTTTCCGCGACCTGCCGGATGTCCGCTGGGAGTACACGTGGAACGCGCTGGCCAAGGACGCCCCGCACTACTTCCCGGGGCCCTACCATGCGATCGATGTCGGGTACATGAACAATGACGGCACCGAGTACGCCATCTACGAAGCCTCGCCGGCCGATGACTGGGCCACCACCCAGAAGCAGTTCGACCGGATCCTGCGGAGCTTCAAGGAGAGTTGACCCGAGCGTCCTCAACCCGAAGTCCGCGGAACGGACTTCGGTCGAGGGGCGCCGGGCCGACATCAACGGGCTTTTTCGGCCGGAGGCTCAGGCATAGTCAAAGCAAGAACGGACTATCGTACTCCCTTCGATGACCGCCACCTGCACGCCGACGGAGTCGAGAGCATCGCCGGGAGGCGACGCGAAAGTGGTGAAAGAGCTGGTCGATCCATTTCCGTCGTATTCAGAGTGCCACTGCCACTCAGTTACCCATCCGGTGCCTGAGTCTATGGAGACGAGCCGAATGGCCACATGGTGACCATCGGCAGCGTTGTCCTTGACCCAGCCGCTGATGTCCACATGGTGGGCTGTCCAGTTGGTGAACGTGAAACTCCCCGAGGCGCCGGTCACCGAACACGCGGCTACGCCACTCGCTGCGCTGGCATTGGTCACCGTGGTCGTAGCGAATATTGCGACCGCCGCGACGCCCGTGACGGAAAGGCGCTTCAATATGTTTCCCATAAGGAAAACGTAAGCCTTTCATGATTCACATGACAGTATGATTCTGGCCGCCCTTTTTGCCCTGCATAGCTTTTATCTCCTGGCAATTTTCCACGCCTTGTATAGTTTTCAGAATAGGCCGTGGCCGAAAACGATCCCCCTTGGCCGCCTGCGCGGTCGCATGTGGCGGCGGGCCGGCCGAATTCAGACCCTGGCAGCGCTGGTGTGGCGGCACACTTGGCCGGTCGCCGCCACGGAAGGCGTTCGTCCGGTGCGGCATGATGGGGCGTATGGGGACCGAGGGGGAGAACGTCCGTTTGATCGCGGGGCGTTACCGGCTGGAGGCCAGAATCGGCCGGGGCGGCATGGGCGTCGTCTGGCGTGCCACCGACCAACTGCTCGGCCGCCGGGTCGCGGTGAAGGAGCTGGCTCTCGACGACTCGCTCTCGGCGGAGGAGGCCCGGCTCCAGCGCGACCGCACCCTGCGTGAGGCGCGGGCCGTCGCGCAACTGCACCACCCGCACATCATCGTCGTGCACGACGTCGTCGAGGACGACGAACGCCCGTACATCGTCATGGAGTTGATCGACGGCGGCTCGCTCGCCGAACGGATCTCCGCGAACGGGCCGGTCGACGCGCGCGAGGCCGCCCGCATCGGCATCGACCTGCTCGGGGCGCTGCGCCGGGCTCACGAGGCCGGCGTCCTGCACCGCGACCTCAAACCCGCCAACGTCCTCGTCGAGGCGGGCACCGACCGCATCGTGCTCACCGACTTCGGGATCGCCCAGGTCGCGGGCGCGACGACACTCACCGAGACCGGCGCGTTCGTCGGCTCGCCCGAGTACACCGCGCCCGAACGGATGGCCGGGGCGAGGACCGGTCCCGAGTCCGACCTGTGGTCGCTCGGCGCGCTGCTGTGCACGGTCCTGAGCGGGGCGTCCCCCTTCCGGCGGGACTCGCTCGGCGGCATCCTGCACGCGGTCGTCGTCGACGAGATCCGTCCGCCGGCCCAGGCCGCACCGCTTCTGCCCGTCGTACGCGGGCTGCTGGAGCGCGATCCGGAACGCCGGCTCGACGCGGCCGAGGCGGAGCGGATGCTGCGCGCCTTCCGGGACACCGGCCGTACGCCACGGCTGCTGGTCCCGTACACGCCGACGCGGCGGGACGTACCCCATGTCTCCCTGCGCAGACCCGCGCCCGAGCCGTCGCCCGCCTCCGGGGCCGTGGCCGCCCCGCCGCCCCGGCAGTCCACCCGCAGTCTCCTCGTCGCCGCCGCCCTGGTCGCCGCCATGGCCGGAGCGGGGGTGTCCGCCGCCGCGCTGCTGATGGGCGGCGGCGGGGACGGCAAGCCCGCCTCGTCGAGTGCGCCGGGCACGCCCCGTACGCCGAGTACGTCCTCGACCGCGTCCCGGGCGTCCGGCACGCCGTCGGCCCCGCCCGCGAAGGCCGGTCCCACCGTCACGGTGACCACCCGCCGTACACCGTCCGCCCCCGCCCGCACCGCGCCCTCCGGCTACCACACCGCCTCGGACCCCGACGGCTTCTCGCTCGCCGTACCCGACGGCTTCACGCGCGACCCGCAGGGGGAGCGGATCTTCTACATGTCGTCGGGGGACACCTTCCGCATCGGCATCAAGGTGGCCGATCCCGCGACGGGCGGTCCGCTGGGCGTGATGCGGCGTGCGGACGCCTCCGGGCCGGCCAACAACCCCGGCTATCGCGACGGCACGGTCTCCCGGACGGTCCACGACGGACACACCGCCGCCCTCTGGGAGTTCACCTGGAACGGCTTCACCGCGGCGGAGGGCCCCCGGCACACCTATGACCTGTGCTGGGAGGAGGGCGGCCGGATGTACGACGTCTGGGTCTCCGCGCCGGTGGGCCGGGTGACGGAGGCGAAGGAGTACTTCGACGTGGCGGTGGACACGTTCGCCGCCTCGTGAGTGACGGAGAAGTCGCGAGACGTCGTGTCGGAGAAGCCGTGACCGGCAAGTCGTGACGGTGAGGCTCCGTAAACGGGAGATATGGGATGCCCGCGTCACGGGTCTGTGACCGGTGGGCCCGGATGCTGGATGACGGCGCCGCCGCCGCGATACAGATGGACGCATGAGCGACGACGGGGGAGTCCCTCACGGGGGAGACGAGCCGACAAGTTTCAGTCTGCAACCGCCGAGACCCGTGACGCGGGAACGGCAGCCGGAGGCCATGGTTCCGGGGCGGCTGCCGGAGGGGGGAGGGCAGGGCCGGCCGACGGAGGCCGCGGTGTACGGCCCCCGGACCGAGGCCCCGGTCGCCGTCCCGTACCCGGGCAATCCGTATGCCACGCCCGACGGCGCCGTCCCGGAACGGTCGGAGGTTCCCGCCCCGGGACCCTCGGGGGAACCGGGGGCGGGCCGGCTCATCACCGGGCGCTACCGACTGCTCGGCAGGCTGGGACACGGTGGCATGGGCACGGTGTGGCGGGCCAGGGACGAGACCGTGGACCGTGAGGTGGCCGTCAAGGAACCGCGTGTGCCGGACCATCTTCCCGAGCGTGAACGGGCCAACGTGTACGAGCGGATGCGCCGCGAGGCGCGCGCGGCGGCACGGCTCGACCATCCCGCCGTGGTGAACGTCCACGATGTCGCGGTCGTGGACGGACAGCCCTGGATCGTCATGGAGCTGGTACGGGGCCGCTCGCTGGGCGACGCCCTCAGGGAGGGCACGCTCGGCAGCCGCGAGGCCGCGCGCATCGGCCTGGAGGTCCTCGGCGCGCTGGAGGCGGCGCACGCGGCGGGCGTCCTGCACCGTGACGTCAAGCCCGACAACGTGCTCCTCGGCCCGCACGGCCGCGTCGTGCTCACCGACTTCGGCATCGCCCGGATCGAGGGCGAGACGAGCCTGACGGACACCGGCGGCTTCGTCGGCTCACCCGAGTACATCGCCCCGGAGCGGGTGCTCGGCGTTCGCCCGGGTCCCGCCTCCGACCTCTGGTCGCTCGGCGTGCTGCTCTACGCGGCGACCGAAGGCGTCTCGCCGTTCCGGCGCAGCAACACGCCCGCCACGCTCCAGTCGGTCCTCAACTCGACGCCGGCCGCGCCCGCCTCGGCGGGTCCCCCGCTCACGGAGGCGATCAACGGCCTGCTCGCCAAGGAGCCGTCCCACCGTCCGGCGGCGGCCGAGGTCCGGCGTCTCCTGGAGGAGGCCGCACGGCCGCCCGCCCCGGCGCCGACGCGGGTCGCGACGATCGAGGGCGTCGGGGGCCCGGAAGCGACGCAGGCATCCGGCGGCGGGGGAATCCGGATCGGCCGGCGGACTCTGATCGGCCTCGCGGCGACGGTCGCCGCGCTGGTCGTCGCGGCCTCGGTGGCGGCGTATCTGGTGATCGCGGACCCGTTCGGCGGTCCGCTGCCGGACGGCTGGGACAAGCGGCATGTGGCGGACGTCGCCGCGACGCTGGCGGTGCCCGCGGGCTACGAGGAGGGAACGCCGGACCGGGCCTCGGACAAGGCGCACTGGGTCACGTTCACCGACCCGAGCGGGAGCATCTGGATCCAGCTGGCCCTCGCCAGGAAGTCCGAGGATTCAGGCAAGCTGATCAAGGGCTCGGCGCGGGCCGAGATGTACGCGGACGACGGCGAGTTCAAGGCGAGCGGCGCCTACGGCCTGAACATGCCCGCGGGTCCGCGGACGGCCCCGGACGCCAGGACGACGTACCGGGGCAGGGAGGCCGCCGAGAACACGGTGGTCTACAAGACCGACGACAGCCAGAATCCCCGCCCTCGCGAGGTGCGGCTCTTCTACTACAAGTCGAAGTCCGGCGACATGTACAAGCTCACGATCGGCTATCCGGGCAAGGGCGACTTCACCGCGCGGGGCCGGGAGGTCGCCGACGCGGCGATCGCGAACCTGGACATCGGCACACCGTGACCGGCCGGGACGCGCGGCGCCTTCTCGTCCCGGGTGACCGGACCGATACCGGAGAAACGATCCCCTGGTGATCGTCGGGCCGACAACGCCCTGATCAGCGCATTCGCTGCCAGTGATCACTGGCAGTGTGTGAGCACTCCGTGAAAGGCCGTTACCGACGGGTACCCAAAGGGAGCGAGGAGGCATACTCTGCGGCTCATGACGGACTCGCAGGCCGCGGAGCAGGCCACGGAAAGCACCGGCGCCGATGAGACGGCCGGTACCGACACCGCGGCAGGCGTGGCCGCCGCGACCGACGCGGACCTGACGTCCGCCGCCGGCACGGACATCGCGACCGACGCGTCCGACGCAGCTGATGCACCCGCCGTGCCTGCCGCGTCCGACGCCGACGAGGCGCCCCTCACCGCGGAGACCGCCGCTGCCGCCGACGCCGCGGGAGCCGATGAGGCCGCCGACGAGGAGATCGCGGAAGCCGCCGAGGCTGCTGCCGCCGACGAGACCGCGGCCTCCGTCCTCGGCACCAACCCCCTCGCTCCCGCCCCGGCAGGCGCCCGTACCGCCGCCGATGTGGTCACCCCCGAGCTCGTCGCGCAGCTCACCAAGGGCGTGGCCGGGTCCGGGCGGACCGCCAACCACACGCCGTTCACCGGCGAGAAGCTCGCCGACGTGCCCGAGTCGACCCCGGAGGACGTCGAGAAGGCGTTCGAGCGGGCCCGTGCCGCCCAGACCGCCTGGGCGGCCACTCCGGTACGGCAGCGCGCCGCCGTCCTGCTCCGCTTCCACGACCTCGTCCTCGCCCGCCAGGCCGAGGTGCTCGACCTCATCCAGCTGGAGACCGGCAAGGCCCGGCTGCACGCCCATGAAGAGGTCCAGGCCGTCGTGGTCGCGGCCCGGCACTACGGACGCAAGGCGCCCTCGTACCTGCGTCCCAAGCGGCACGCCGGCGCGGTCCCGACCCTCACCAAGGTCACCGAACTACGCCACCCGCGCGGTGTCGTCGGGCAGATCGCGCCCTGGAACTACCCGCTCGAACTGTCGGTCGGCGACGCGCTGCCCGCCTTCGTCGCGGGCAACGCGGTCGTCATGAAGCCCGACACCGAGACCTGCCTCACCGCCCTGTGGGCGCGTGACCTGCTGATCGAGGCCGGACTGCCCGCCGAGGTCTTCCAGGTCGTCATCGGGGAAGGGCCGGTCGTCGGACCCGAGGTCGTCCGGCACGCCGACTATGTCTCCTTCACCGGGTCGACCCGGACCGGCCGCGAGGTCGCCCAGGGCGCCGCCGCCCGTCTCGTCGGTGTCTCCCTCGAACTCGGCGGCAAGAACGCCATGGTGGTGCTGGAGGACGCCGATCTCGACAAGGCCGCCGCCGGTGCCGTCCGCGCCTGTTTCTCCTCGGCCGGCCAGCTCTGCATCTCCATCGAGCGGCTGTACGTCCACGAGTCGATCGCGGACGCCTTCGCCGAGCGGTTCGCCGCCAGGACCCGGGCCATGCGGCTCGGCACCTCCCTCGCGTACGGGGCCGACATGGGCTCGCTGGTCGGCGAGCGGCAGCTGGAGACCGTGACGCGGCACGTCGACGAAGCCGTCGCCAAGGGGGCCAGGGTCCTCGCCGGCGGGGTCGCCCGGCCCGACATCGGCCCGTACTTCTACGAGCCCACCGTCCTCGACGGAGTGGAGGCCCCGATGGCCGTCTGCGCCGAGGAGACCTTCGGCCCGGTCGTCTCGCTCTACCGGTTCACGACCGAGGACGAGGTCGTCGAGCTCGCCAACTCCACCTCGTACGGCCTCAATTCCTCCGTCTGGACGAAGGACGGGCGGCGCGGCCGTGCGGTCGCGGCCCGGCTGCGGACCGGCACCGTGAACGTCAACGAGGGGTACGCGCCCGCGTACGGCAGCGTCCAGTCGCCGATGGGCGGCATGAAGGACTCCGGCCTCGGCCGGCGGCACGGCTCCGAGGGCATCCTCAAGTACACCGAGGCGCAGACCGTCGCCCACCAGAGGCTGCTGCCGATGGCGCCGTCCCTGGGCATGGACGACGAGAAGTACGCGGCGTTCATGAGCCGGAGCCTGAAGCTGATGAAGGCGTTCCGGCTGCGGTAGGGGCTGTCGCCCTTCGCGGCCCCTGGCCAACGATCCACGCATCCCAACCGGTTCTCGACGAGGAGAGCGGCACGTGTCACAGGAGAGCTCTGTCCAGGAACAGCCGGACGAGGGAACGCCCGGCCACGCATACGACTACGACGTGATCGTCGTCGGCTCCGGCTTCGGCGGCTCCGTCACCGCTCTGCGGCTGACGGAGAAGGGGTACCGCGTAGGTGTCCTCGAAGCCGGCCGGCGCTTCACCCGCGAGACGCTCCCGAAGAACTCCTGGGACATCAAGAACTACCTCTGGGCCCCGCGGCTCGGCATGTACGGCATCCAGCGCATCCATCTGCTGGGCAACGTGATGGTGCTCGCGGGGGCGGGCGTGGGCGGCGGCTCGCTCAACTACGCCAACACCCTCTACGTACCCCCGAAGCCGTTCTTCGAGGACCCGCAGTGGAAGGACATCACCGACTGGGAGGAGGAGCTGAAGCCGTACTACGACCAGGCCCGGCGCATGCTGGGCGTGCGGCTCAACCCGACCATGACCCCGTCGGACGTGCACCTCAAGGCCGCCGCGGAGCGGATGGGGGTCGGCGACACCTTCCACATGGCGCCGGTCGGCGTGTTCTTCGGCGACGGGCAGGACGCGGACGGCTCGGCCCGGGCGAAGCCCGGCGAGGAGGTCGACGACCCGTACTTCGGGGGCGCCGGGCCCTCGCGCAAGGCCTGCACCGAGTGCGGTGAGTGCATGACCGGCTGCCGCCACGGCGCCAAGAACACCCTCAACGAGAACTATCTCCACCTCGCCGAGAAGGCCGGCGCGGTCGTCCATCCCATGACGACCGTCGTGTCCGTCACCGACGACTCCCGGGGCGGCTACGCCGTCCAGACCCTCCCGACGGACGACCGGCGCAAGGGGGAGGGCCGGACGCTCACCGCGCATCGGGTCGTTCTCGCGGCCGGCACCTACGGCACCCAGACACTGCTGCACCGGATGAAGGCGGGCGGCCAACTGCCGTATCTGTCGGCGAAACTGGGCGAGCTGACCCGCACCAACTCCGAGGCGCTGGTGGGCGCGCAGACCGACGACCGCCGCTACCGCAAGGCGCACGGGACGAAGGCGGACTTCACCCGGGGCGTGGCCATCACGTCCTCGGTCCACCCGGACGAGGACACCCACATCGAACCCGTCCGCTACGGCAAGGGCTCCAACGCGATGGGCGGCATGTCCATCCTCCAAGTCCCCTACGCGGAGGGCTCGTCGAGGGTGGCGGGCTGGTTCGTGAACGCGGCCCGGCATCCGCTGCTGGTGCTCCGGTCGCTCTCCAACCGCCGCTGGTCCGAACGCACCATCATCGGGCTGGTGATGCAGTCGCTCGACAACTCCCTGACGACCTATCTCAAGCCGAAGGGCGCGGGCAAGGGGCTGTTGACGGCACGTCAGGGACACGGCGCCCCCAACCCCGCGCAGATCAAGGCCGCTTCGCGGGCCGCCTCCGCCCTCGCCGAGGAGATCAACGGGTTCCCCGGCAGCAACGTCGGTGAGCTGATGGGCACCCCGCTCACCGCGCACTTCCTCGGCGGCTGCCCGATCGGCGCCGGCGCGGAGGACGGTGTCATCGACCCCTACCACCGGCTCCACGGCCACCCGGGCATCTCCGTCGTGGACGGCGCCGCCGTCTCCGCGAACCTCGGCGTCAACCCGTCGCTCACCATCACCGCGCAGGCCGAGCGGGCCATGTCGTTCTGGCCCAACAAGGGCGAGGCCGATCCGCGTCCGGCGCCGGGAGCGGCGTACGAGCGGCTCAAGGCGGTGGAGCCGCACCGCCCCGTCGTCCCCGCGGACGCCTTCGGCGCACTGCGGCTGCCGTTCCTGGGCATGCCGGCGATGCCGCCGAAGCCGTAGCGCGGATCCCGGCAGTCACGGCCGGGGCCCCGTAGCCGAGGCCGCGTCGGGCCGAAGCCGGACTCCGGCCCCCGGTGCGGCGAAGGCCCGTACGACGAGAGGAAGGACCTGCGCCCCCCTCCGAGCGCAGGTCCTTCTCTTCGTACGGGACCGACGTGGCGTCAGTCGGGCCGTGCCGTGGTGTTACGCGCTCGCGCCGGACTTGCGGCGGCGGACGACGACCAGCGCGCCGGCACCGGCGACGACGGCGATACCGCCGGCGAGACCGATCATCGGCAGGGCGGAGCTGGAACCCGTCTCGGCGAGGCTGCCGTCGACCTGCGGCGTGTTGCCCCTGTCGGCCGGCTTGTCCGAGACCGGGACCTTGCCGCCTCCCTGCGGCTTGGTGCCGTCGGTGTCCGTGCCGGACGAGACGATCTGGAACTTGTACGCGACCTCGCCGAAGCCGGTGCACTGCGCGTCGGCGTCGCCGTAGATGCTGGCGCCGAGGGAGAAGCCGGCGCCGACCGGGGCGCTGGAATGCACGTTGATACGGAGCGGGATGTCGACCTCGTAGTCGGGCTTCAGCTCGTCGGTGTAGCCGACGTAACCCACCGCGTAGCCCTCGGAGTCGACGTCCTCCCAGACCTTGTCGTCCGGGTTGTACGCCTGGAGCTGGACCTTCTTGCTCTGGAAGAGATCCTCGCCGCCCTTGTCGGAGGACGCGCCGGCGAAGAAGCCGAGGTCGCTCAGGGCGGAGTCGGAGTTGTTCAGGACGTTCAGGGAGAACTTGTGCCAGCCGCTGCCCGCAGCGATCTTGCCGGGCAGGCCCGTGATGGAGACGTCGACCTTGGAGTCCGAGCACTCGGAGGGCTCGGGCTCGGGGGACTCCGACGCCGACGCGGAGGCGCTCGGGGACACGGACGTGGACGCGGAGCCGCTCGGGGCGGGCGCGGACGCCGACGTGGAGGCGGAGGCCGACGCGGAGGCCGAAGCCGAGTTGCCCGGCTCGGGGGCCGACACGGACGGGCTCGGCGACGCGGACTCGGACACGCTCGCGCTCGGGGACGGGGACTGGGACGGGCTTTCTTCCGCGAACGCGGCCGGCGCGACCGACAGCAACGCGAGCGGTGCTATGACAGCCGTCGCGGCCGCAGTGGCCATGGCACGGCGAAGCTTCATGAAGACCTCGGATGTCCTGCGCGCCGCGAACTCATGGCGCGTATGTGGCGTTTATGGGTGAGGCCTCCGCGTGTGGGGCGCGGGTGTGGCCGTTGGTTCAGCAGGTGTGACCGGCGAATGCGGGGAATGGTTGTCCTGCGTCTCACGTAATTCTTATGTGGTCTGAGTCACACATCTGTATTGCTTGCACACATCCGTTCGAGACGCTTACAAATATGCCTCGTGTCTGAAAAGCAGCCCGGAGAAGCCGGTGAGCCGACGGTTCCTGACGATGTGTGGGACCGCTTCGCGCGCGACAGTGAACGCGACATCCGCGGTTCCGCCCCCAAGGAGCCGTCCGCCCGGGCGCGCATGGTGACGGAACGGCTGCGCCTCGAGGACGAGCGGGAGGCGGAGCGGGCCGCCCGCCGGACCGCCCGGAAGAAGGAGCCGCGGCAGGCCGCGCAGCCCGAGGGCCGGCAGACGGGCCCCGCCTGGCGCGAGATGGACGGGCGCGCCGCCCGGCGCCGCAAGGTGTGGGCGGTGCTCGGAGTCCCGCTCGCCGTCGCCGTGGCCGTCGTCGCGATGAAACCGTCCCTGTTGCCCGGCGGCCTCTTCGACTCCGCGGACAAGGCCGTCCCGGCCGGGCCCAGGCTGCCCGCCGAGACCGCCGCACCGACCACGCCGCCCTCCGCCGCGGCCTCCCGGACGCCCACCAGGGAAAGGCCCTTCGCCGGATCGCCCGCCGAACGCTGGGCCGACGGCGCGAACGCGATCGTCGTCCCGAAGGCCACCCCGGTCGGCTCCCTCACGAAGGAGCAGGTGGCCACCGCGCTGCGGGGGACCAAGAGCCTGCTCGTCGGCGCCGATCTCGACCCGGCGACCCTGCGCGGCGAGCGGCCCGCGGCGGCCATCGCCGTCCTCGACCCCAAGCAGCCCCGGATGATCGACGACGTCGACCGCATGCTGCGCGCGCCGGACAAGAAGCACGATCCGCTGAGCCTTTTCAGCCGCTTCGACCCGCGTGAGGTGAGCCTGGTCGGGCACGTGGTCAAGACGCGGGGCCGGATCACCTTCAAGGCGGGCAAGGACGGGTCCGTCGCCATCCACGCCGACTACACCTTCGTCTACCCGGTGTCCCCCGCCGGCGGGGACACGCACGAGGTGACGCGCACCATCGTGCGCCGCGTCCTCGACGTCGCGTTCCTCGACCCGGGGAAGTACCGGGTCACGCCGGGCAGAGTGACGATCGGTCATTACACCCAGGAGATCGGCAACTCCGCCTGCGACGTCCACGACGGTTTCCTGCACCCGCGGTTCGACTCGACCGCACCCGCCGGCGCGTCGCCGACGGGCCCGGCCGTCGACCCGTACGACCGCAGCCGTGACCTTCTGGAGTCGCCCACGAAGGGCTGCGGCACGGTGTCCCGCACCTGACGGAGTCCGTGCCCCGGGCACGGTGAAGGGCCCCGCGGGACGCGTGTCCCGCAGGGCCCTTCTTCCGACAGCACCGGCGTCAGGGCGGGCCGGTGCCTCGAAGCGGCGTCGGGGGGTGCGCCGCTGGTCACGGGGGTGGCCGGGTCGCGCGCGGCGGCCCATGAGGGCGCGCACCCGAGGACGGCCTGGACAGGTTCCGTCGGTCGGCCCCGGGCGTCCCCGGGGCCGACCGTTTCCTTGAGCGACCGGGCTGCTGTCCCCTGCCGTCCGGTCGCAAGACCTGGAGCGAGGTCCCACGACGTACGGCACGATCCGTACGTCTCATCGCTCCAGTGAAGCCACGCGTGGTTCTTTCGGGCCCGCCCCTGGCTGACACGGACACCAGAAGAAACGAAGTCCGCGGCACCCCGGTCACGCGCCGTACGGGTGAGAGCGAATGCGTACGTGCGTACGCCGGGTGCCGTCGTCAGATCCGGCCGCGGCACAGCTCGAGCAGGGTCATGGCCAGCGAGGTGCCCGGCTTGCCGAGCGCGTCCCGGTAGTGGCCGAGGACCTCCATCTCGCGCGAGAGGTTCACCCTGCGGCCGCCGGACGTGATCCGGGCCTCCTGGATCACGGCCGAGACGGCCATCCGTTCCTGCACGAGACCGATGATCCGGTCGTCGAGGGCGTCGATGCGCTCACGGGCACCGGTGATCACATCGGCGGCCTCGTCGGTGCGGGCGCCGGTCTTGTCGAGTACGTCGGCCATGGTGGGGCTCCTCGGTGGAAGAGGTGCCCCGGAGCGGCACGGCCCGGAAACGGCAGACGCCCCGGGCCTTGTCGGCCCGGGGCGCCTGGGAAGTCGCTTGTCAGTTGCTCAAGCGGCACGACCATGGCAGCCGGTGGGCCGGTTGCCATAGGTAAACAAGAAGATCGTGTGCGTGAGCATGACGGCAGTATGCACGCCCGCGGGGGCGCCGGCCAAGGAGGTTCGGATGGTGAGACCCGGGCGCCGGAACACCGTGGGCGCCGGGCCCGTCGCGGCCCCCGGTAGAATCGGCCGTACACACCCTTTTGCTCACCGCCGGAAGGCAGACCGTGCCAGAAGCGTCCCCCGCCGCCCCCGACACCGTCCTGGTCGTCGACTTCGGTGCGCAGTACGCCCAGCTCATCGCCCGTCGCGTCCGTGAGGCCCGGGTCTACAGCGAGATCGTGCCGAGCACCATGCCGGTCCAGGAGATGCTCGCCAAGAACCCGGCCGCGATCATCCTCTCCGGCGGTCCCTCGTCGGTGTACGCGGAGGGCGCCCCGCGCCTGGACCGCGCGCTCTTCGAGGCGGGCGTCCCCGTCTTCGGCATGTGCTACGGCTTCCAGCTGATGGCGACCACCCTCGGCGGCACGGTCGACAACACCGGTGCCCGCGAGTACGGCCGCACGCCGCTGCACGTCTCGAAGTCCGGCTCCACCCTGTTCGAGGGCACCCCGGACGAGCAGCCGGTGTGGATGTCGCACGGCGACGCCTGCTCCGCTGCTCCCGAGGGCTTCACCGTCACGGCCTCCACGGACGTCGTCCCGGTCGCCGCCTTCGAGAACGACGAGAAGAAGCTCTACGGCGTCCAGTACCACCCCGAGGTCATGCACTCCACGCACGGCCAGCAGGTCCTGGAGCACTTCCTGTACCGCGGCGCGGGTCTGACCCCGTCCTGGACGACCGGCAACGTCATCGACGAGCAGGTCGCCCTCATCCGCGAGCAGGTCGGCACCAAGCGCGCGATCTGCGGTCTGTCCGGCGGAGTGGACTCGGCGGTCGCCGCGGCCCTCGTGCAGAAGGCCATCGGCTCCCAGCTCACCTGTGTGTACGTGGACCACGGTCTGATGCGCCAGGGCGAGACCGAGCAGGTCGAGAAGGACTTCGTCGCCGCGACCGGCGTGCAGCTGAAGGTCGTGGACGCGGAGGAGCGCTTCCTCACCGCGCTCAAGGGCGTCTCGGACCCCGAGGAGAAGCGGAAGATCATCGGGCGCGAGTTCATCCGCGTCTTCGAGCAGGCCCAGGCGGAGATCATCGCCGAGGCCGCCGAGGGCGAGGACGTCGCGTTCCTGGTGCAGGGCACGCTCTACCCGGACGTGGTCGAGTCCGGCGGCGGCACCGGCACCGCCAACATCAAGTCCCACCACAACGTGGGCGGCCTTCCCGAGGACCTGGAGTTCCAGCTCGTCGAGCCGCTGCGCCAGTTGTTCAAGGACGAGGTCCGGATGGTCGGCCAGGAGCTCGGCCTGCCGGAGGAGATCGTCCAGCGCCAGCCGTTCCCGGGCCCCGGCCTCGGTATCCGCATCGTCGGCGAGGTCACCAAGGAGCGTCTGGACCTGCTCCGCCAGGCCGACGCCATCGCCCGCGAGGAACTCACCGCCGCCGGTCTCGACCGGGACATCTGGCAGTGCCCGGTGGTTTTGCTCGCGGACGTGCGCAGCGTGGGCGTCCAGGGCGACGGCCGGACGTACGGCCACCCGATCGTGCTCCGTCCGGTGTCCAGCGAGGACGCCATGACGGCCGACTGGTCGCGGCTGCCCTACGACGTCCTCGCGAAGATCTCGACGCGCATCACGAACGAGGTCGCGGACGTCAACCGCGTCGTCCTCGACGTGACGAGCAAGCCCCCGGGCACCATCGAGTGGGAGTGACCGACGGGCGGGGGTGACCCCGCCCTCAGGTCCGCCTGAGCGTGCGCACCGGCGCGCCGGGCTTCCAGACCTGGACGACCAGATACGTGTCGTCCTCCACGCAGGTCCGCGTGACCTCCGTCAGTTCGGTGCGGAAGAGGTGGAACGGCTCCGGCGGTTCCACCTCTTTCACGTACGCCGCCTTGGCCGGGACGCCGTCGCCCACCTCGATCGCCCGCCCGCTGATCCGTACGTCGCCGCCGCCCATGTCGGTGCCCGCCCCCGGGTTCGCCTGGAGCGCGAAGCGCGGGTCGCGGCGCAGGTCGAGCGCCTTGAGGGAGTCCGGCATCATGCCGAGCCACAGCTCGCCGTCGAGAAAGCGCACCTCGATGCCGGAGGTGCGCGGCGAGCCGTCCTTGCGGAGGGTCGCCAGGACGTGGTGGGTGAACGCGCCGAAGCGCTGTTCGACGGTGCCGGCGAGGGCCGGTTCACAGACGGAGAGAGCTGCCCAGTTCATGGCAGCGAGTCTGGCGCTCATACCCGACATCTCCTGACGGGTTTTGGCTGTGTCTTTCTCCCGTCCTGATTTTTTCTCTCCTGGAACACCCCTGTTCTCCTGCGCTGACCCCGGGTAACTTCCGCTCGTACCGAACACGCCAGTGCTGGAGGACATATGCACGGGTCCACTCCGCCGCTGCCCCGTCCCACCGCTCAGTTGCGCTTCGCCATGCCGCCGATGCACGAGTCGACGGACGACGAACGACGGCACCGCAAGGAGCGGCTGGCCGGCGCGCTGCGGCTGTTCGGCCGGCTCGGCTTCGAGGACGGCGTCTCCGGACACATCACGGCACGCGACCCGGAGTACAGCGACTGCTTCTGGGTCAATCCCTTCGGCATGCCGTTCAAGCACGTCACCGTGAGCGATCTCGTCATGGCCAACCAGGAGGGCCAGGTGATCGAGGGCCGCTATCACGTCAACCAGGCCGCGTTCACCGTGCACTCCCAGGTCCACGCGGCCCGCCCCGACGTCGTCGCCGTCGCCCACTGCCACTCCGTGCACGGCCGCGCCCTCGCCGCCCTCGGTGACCTGCTCGACCCGATCACTCAGGAGAGCTGTGCCTTCTACGAGGATCACGCTCTGTACGACGCCTACACCGGAGTCGCCGTCGACGCCGAGGAGGGGCGCAGGATCGCTTCCGCGCTGGGCACCCGCAAGGCGCTGGTGCTGCGCAACCACGGACTGCTGACCGTCGGGGACTCGGTGGACGCCGCTGCCTGGTGGTTCCTGTCCATGGAGCGGTCCAGCCAGGTCCAGCTCACCGCGAAGGCCGCGGGCCGCCCCGTCCTCATCGACCACAAGCAGGCGGTCGCCACCCGCGAACAGCTCGGCGGCGATCTGGTGGCGTGGATCAACTACCAGCCCCTGTGGCAGGACATCAGCCGCGGCGAACCGGATCTTCTGAGCTGAGCCTGACCGGTTTTCTGAGCTGATCGTGTCCGGCGGACCGTGCTGCGCCGAAGGCCCGGCTTCCGTCGTGCCGGATGATTCCGGCCATGGACGGATTCTCCCGGCCGGGTCAACAAGGGGGCATGCGCTTCACCCGCGCCGAACCGACCTGACGCGTGCGCACGGTGCTCCGTACGGCACAATTCGCTGTCGTCACATGAGAGTTGCCGGGTGGGGGCGCGGCAGCCGGATGTTTCGTGACATTCCGGCTCTACGGAGTTTTTTCTGGCGCGGGAAGGCGGCAGTGGACGTGGCGGTGCAGGAGGCGAGACACGGTGCTGGGCACGGTGCCGGGGCGGGGGCCGGATCGGGCGCCGGGCGCGGTGGTCCGGGCGGTGGCCCTGGCGGCGGGCTGAGCGGAGACGTCGGCGGAGAACCGGGCGGGGGATCAGGCGCCCACGAGGGCGGCTGCACGTGCGGGGACTGTCCGCACGGGGCGCGTACGGGGCACCGGCGGGCCGTCGCCGCGTTCCTCGCCAAGCGTGACGCGCTGGCGTCCGGGCAGGGACTGCCCGCCGGTGTCGCGCACTCCGCCTCCGCGTCCCGGCAGTGGGTGTCCGACGAGCTCACCCAGTCCGCCGACCTCGTGGCCGAACGCGGCCGCCTGGAGGGCGAGGCCTGGCTGGGCCGCCTGTGGCGGTACACCGCCTACACCGTCTGGGCGGCCGTCGTGGTCCTCCTGCTCGTGCAGGCGCTCACCGCGATCGGGGCCGGCTGGACGGCGGCGCGGACGGCGGGGCTGCTCGCCGCGGTCGTCCTGGCCGGACTGCTGACCGGGGCGGCCCGGCTGCACCGGGCCCGGGGCGGGGCCATCGCGCCGGTCATCGGCGAGGACAACCGGCTCTCCACCTCCCGGGCCGTCGCGGCCGGCTGGGTGCTGCTCGTGGTGTACGCGTTGCTCGTGCTGGTGGCACAGCTGGCGGCGGCCTCGGAGCACGGCCGCCGGGACGAGCTCATCGCCGGGCTCGAACTCGCCAGGGCCGCCGGTGTCGTGACCGTCGTCGCCGTCGTCTGCGGGGTCGCGGTGCTGGTGCGGCGGGTGGTCGGGCTGAGGGTGCTGGGGCAGCGGCTCCAGAAGGTCCGCGCGGGCCGGCCCCGGGCGGCGGACCTGCTGACCGACGACTCCGGGCGGGGCGCCTTCGCCGACATCCAGTACGTCGTGATCAGCGGGGTCGCTCTGGTCTTCGCCGCGGTGCGGCTGGCGCGGCGGCCGTCGCAACTGCCCGATCTTCCGTGGGGGCTGGCCCTGTTGGTGCTGGTGTCGGCCGCGACCTATCTCGCCGGGAAGTACGCCGAGGGTGGGCGGCCGGTGATCCTCTCCGTGGTCCGGTCCCGTGAGGCCGGCGATCTGGACGCGCCCATCCGCACCGGGGACGACATCGAGATCCGGGGGGCCGGGTTCGTGCCGCCCGGGGCGCAGGGCGCGGACCGGCTGTCGCGGATGGTCGTGCGGATCGGGGCCGTGCATGTGCATGTGCCGCTGGTGCCGGTGTCCGGGGGGTTCAGCAATCCCACGGACGCTGTGCTGACGGTGCCGGTGCCGGTGGATGTCGAGCCGGGGCGGGTCGAGGTGCAGGTTGTTACGGCGGCGGGGGTCGAGACGAACCGGTACGAGATCGATGTGACGGACTGACGTCGCTCGCCTCTGGCGTTTTGCGGTGCCGGTGCCGGTGCCGGTGCCGGTACCGGTCCCGGCGGTGCGGTGCGGTGCGGTCGCGGTGCCGGTGCGTTGTGGGTCGGGGCCGCGCCGGTGCATCCGCCCGCATCCGAACGGATCTCATCGGGGTTTCGAGGTGCGGGTGGGTTCTGATCCGTCCGGCCTGCGGGCATTTGATGTACCGGCACGTCCCCTTCCGCCGGATCCCGGGTGCGGGTGTGTCGTGGTGGTCGTCCCCAGCCCCGCTCCGGCACATTTCAGCCTCGGCCGGGGAGAACTCAGGCCCTCCGGCGTTTGAGGAGCGGGGTCTGGGGCGGAGCCCCAGGGGTGGGGAGGGTAGGGGCGGAGGGGGCGAAGAGTGTTTGGTGGGGTCCCCCGGGGTGTTTCGGGAGGGGTAGTTCGAAAAAAGGTTCCCTGGGCTGAGTGGGGGAACGGATTCGTACGTATGGTCTGTTGAGTGGTCAACGGCACGCGGGTGAGAGGTGGCGGAGAGCGATGACTCACGGTATGCGGACGGATACTCACACCCAGTATCTGGAGGAGCCACGGAGTTGGCGGGAGACTGCCACTCGTTACTCCTTGTTGCCGCTGCGGATCTTCCTCGGCGTCACATTCATCTACGCCGGCCTCGACAAACTTACGAACAGCGCCTTCATGAAGGCCTCCGGCTCGGGTTCGATCGGCGACATGATGCGCACGGTGCGTGACTCCTCCGCGATACCGGCCCTCGTCGACCTGTCCCTGAAGAACCCCGTCGGCTTCGGCTACGCCATCGCGTTCGGTGAGCTCGCCGTCGGGATCGGCACCCTGATCGGCCTGCTGGCCCGCTTCGCCGCGCTCGGCGGCGCGCTCATCTCGCTCAGCCTGTGGCTGACGGTGAGCTGGGGCTCCGACCCGTACTACTACGGCAACGACCTCCCGTACCTGTTCTGCTGGACCCCCCTCGTACTGGCCGGGGCGTCCTACTGGTCACTGGACGCCTTGATCGGGCGACGGCGCAGGCAACGGAGCGCCTACTGACGTCCGTCCGGTGCGGCGACGGGCCTCAGGGGTTCACACCACGCGGGGCCCCCGGCCCGCACGGCGTCTGCGGACGGCGTGGTTCACCGAGGCCACGGCGCCCGCGAGGAACAGGCCGACGACAACGACGGGGATGATCGCGAACCACTCGGTCTCCCACCAGCCGGCCGCGTCTCCGGCGTAGGCGATGCCCCCGGCGGTCAGGAAGAGGCCCGCCACCAGCTTTCCGGGCTGGAACTCATGACGAGGCACGGGCCACCTCCGCCTGGCCGACGCCGACCTGGAGGCCGAGGTCAAGGGTGCCGCCCTTCCTGACGCCCGCCGCCGGCGGCAGGGTCACGTTCTTGTGTTTGCCCGGTTCCACGTCCACGTCCTTCTTGTCGTCACCCGGCAGCTGGATGTCCCCGACACCCACCTCTACGGTCAGCCGTACGGTCACGTCCTTGGGGACGATCACCTTCAGCCGCCCCGCACCCACTTCGGCCTTCGTCCTCACCGTCTGTCCCTGGCCGACGTCGATCCCGCTGAGGTCGAGGGTGCCCACCCCCGTGCCCAAGTCGTAGCCCGTCTTCACGTCGGCCGCCGTCGCGGGAGTCCAGTTCGTCCGCACCCAGTGCGTGTCGATGTCCTTCGGCAGGGCCGCGGAGCCCGCGAGCAGACCGGCCGTGATCAGCGCGAGGAAGACCGTTCCCGCGCCCGTGCGACCGCGGAACGAGCTCACGGCGATGCCCAGCCCGAACACGATGAGCGCGGCGGCCAGCCCGGCCTGGAGGCTGGTGCCGAGCTCCCGGTCGTGCCAGTTCAGGCCTGTGGTCAGGCCGCCCGCGAGAAGGGCGAGCAGGAAGATCCGGCCGCCCATGGGGCGCGGTCCGCGCGGTCTCCGCTCCCGTTCCGCGCGCGGGTCGGGGCGGGAGGTGCCGCGGGTGATGGCGAGCGCGGCCGCGACATCCCGGTCCCGGGTCTCCGTGGGCCCCCACATGTAGCCGGTGCCGCCTACGTGCGAACCGTCCTTGACGATCGGGTCGCGCCACCAGGAGGGGTAGGAGTCGGGGACGGGCGGGGCCTTCGCCTCCGGCGGGGCGTCGGCGGCGGCCTGCGCGGCCAGGGGGTCCGGGTCCGCGGCGTCGCGGTTCTGCGACCAGTAGCCCGCGCCCGCCAGCAGCAGGGACAGGACTACGGCGAACGTCAGCACGCTGCCGTTCCTGAGCATGGACAGGAACACCCCGCAGCCGACCAGCGCGAAGAGCACGGCGGTCAGGGCGGGGCCGTCGACCCGGCCGGTGAGCAGCTTGCGGACCTCGTTCTCCTCCTCGTCGTCGTACGGGACGAAGAGCCAGGCGAAGCCGTAGAAGATGAGGCCGACACCGCCGCTCGCGGCGAGCACCGCGAGCACGATCCGGAAGATCACCGGGTCCATGTCGCACTGCCGGCCCAGCCCAGCGCACACCCCGCCGAGCGTCTTCTGCCGACGGTCGCGCCGGAACCTGCGCGGCACCCCGGACGAGGGGGCGTCGGCGCCGGCCGGCCGTGCCGCGGCCCCTTCCCCGTGAGCACGCGGCTCGTCACCCGGAGCGGTGCCGGGGTCCGGCTCCGCCGCCGCGTGCTGGTGATCTGTCATGCGTCCATGGTGACGGGCGGGACGGCGCGGCGGCAGTCGGGATGACCCTGGCCGAACCCTGATATCCGCCGGGGGGAGACAGCGGGGACTGTTCGAACACGGATTCCTGAAGATCAGGGGAGTCTCGGGGCCCACCCTGATGCTCCGGTCCACCGGGCGTGTGAACATCGATGGCATGCCGGAAGCCGTAGTCATGCCCGCCGACGACCCGCGGCCCCCGCGCAAGCTCTACCGAAGCAGCGACGGACGCTGGCTCGGGGGCGTGGCGCGAGGGCTCGCCGGGCATCTAGGGCTGCCCGTGGTCTGGGTGCGGCTGGTGTTCGCCGGACTGTTCATGGCGGACGGGCTCGGCGCGCTGCTGTACGCGGCCTTCTGGTTCTTCGTCCCGCTCGGCGTCGGCGGCGTCGGCTCCGCCCGTACATCCGCGTTCACCACCGAGACCTCGCCCGACGGCCGGCGCAGACTCGTGGCCCGCAAGCCGGACAAGGGCCAGATCGTCGCCCTGCTCCTCATGGTCGTCGTGGCCCTGGTCTTCGTCGGCAACGTGAATCTCGGCGGCGGCACGAAGGCGTATCTGTGGCCGACGGTCCTCGTCGGCGCGGGTGTCGCCCTCGTCTGGCGCCAGGCGGACAACGCGCGGCGGGCCCGCTGGGCGGAGGTCGGCCGCCGTCGCCGTACGCTCACGCTGCTGCGGTCCGCGGCGGGCGTGCTGCTCGTCACTGCCGGCGTCTCCGGGATCTTCGTCCTCCAGGGCTCCGCCGCACACCTCGGTTCGGTGCTCCAGGCGGCGCTCGCGGTCCTCGTCGGCATCGCGCTGCTCGCCGGCCCCTACCTGATCCGGATGACCCAGGACCTCTCCGAGGAGCGCCTGATGCGCATCCGCGCGCAGGAGCGGGCCGAAGTCGCCGCCCACGTCCACGACTCGGTGCTGCACACGCTGACCCTGATCCAGCGCAACGCGGAGAACGCGAACGAGGTACGGCGCCTCGCCCGCGCGCAGGAGCGCGATCTGCGGGCCTGGCTCTACAAGCCGGACGGCAGCGGCAAGGACGAGGACGAGGAGCCCGACACCCTCGCCGAGGCCGTCCGCGGCCATGCCGCCGAGGTCGAGGACAAGCACGGGGTTCCCATCGAGGTCGTCGTCGTGGGCGACTGCCCGCTCGACGACCGCCTGACCGCACAGATGCAGGCCGCGAGGGAAGCGATGGTGAACGCGGCCAAGTACGGTGGCGAGGGCGGCGCCGTACAGGTCTACGCCGAGGTCGAGGGCAGGACGGTCTTCGTGTCCGTCCGTGACCGGGGCCCCGGCTTCGACTTCGACGCGATACCCGCCGACCGCATGGGCGTCAGAGAATCGATCATCGGCCGCATGGAGCGCAACGGCGGCACGGCGCGGCTGCGCGCGGTGCCGGACGGCGGCACGGAGGTCGAGCTGGAGATGGAGAGGGCGGAGAAAACGTCATGAGCGACACGAACGAGCCTGTGAAGTCCGGCGGTTCGGCCGCGGAGGCCCCCGGTGCCGCGTCCGGGGGCGGCACCCCCGCGGCCGGCGCCGAGGGCGGTCGCCGGGTGCGCGTGGTGCTCGTCGACGACCACCGCATGTTCCGTACGGGGGTCCAGGCCGAGATCGGCGAGACCGGGCGGACCGGCGTCGAGGTCGTCGGCGAGGCCGCGGACGTCGACCAGGCGGTCACGGTCATCACGGCCACCCGCCCCGAGGTCGTCCTCCTCGACGTCCACCTTCCCGGCGGCGGCGGCGTCGAAGTGCTGCGCCGCTGCGCTCCGTTGATGGCCGACGCGGAGCAGCCGGTCCGTTTCCTCGCGCTGTCCGTGTCGGACGCGGCGGAGGACGTGATCGGCGTGATCCGCGGCGGCGCCCGGGGGTACGTCACCAAGACGATCACCGGCACGGATCTCGTGGACTCCGTCTTCCGGGTCCAGGACGGCGACGCGGTCTTCTCACCGCGCCTCGCCGGATTCGTCCTCGACGCCTTCGCCTCCACCGACGCCCCGCCCGTCGACGAGGACATGGACCGTCTCACCCAGCGCGAACGCGAGGTCCTGCGCCTCATCGCCCGGGGGTACGCGTACAAGGAGATCGCCAAGCAGCTGTTCATCTCCGTCAAGACGGTCGAGTCGCACGTCTCGGCGGTCCTGCGCAAACTCCAGCTCTCCAACCGCCACGAGCTGACCCGCTGGGCGACGGCGCGACGGCTGGTCTGATCCGGGCGGATCCGGCGATCACGCGACCCGGGCGGCCCCGGCGAAGGGCATCTCGTTGATCGGGGCCAGCCGCACGGGCGCCGACGGGTTCGGGGCGTGGATCATCTGGCCGTTGCCGACGTAGATGCCCACGTGGGTGATTCCCGAGTAGAAGAACACCAGGTCGCCGGGGCGCAGTTCGGAGAGGGTGACCCGCTGTCCTGCGTTGATCTGGGAATAGGTCGTGCGGGGCAGCGAGATGCCCGCGGAACGGTACGCGGCCTGGGCCAGCCCGGAGCAGTCGAAGGCGTCGGGGCCGGTGGCGCCCCAGACGTAGGGGCTGCCGAGCTTGGAGTAGGCGTAGGCGACGGCCGCCGCCGCCCGGGAGTTGGGCGCCGCGGCGGCCGCCCCGGCTCCGCCGGCACCCGACGTGCCGGCGGCACCGGACGACGCCACCGGCGCGGGGTCACGGGCCGCGTCGCGCGAGACGTGCTGCCGGTCGTTCGCGCCGCCCCGCTCCGCGTACCGGGTGCGCTGCTGCGGAGTGAGTCGGTCGAGCAACTGGCGCGCCGCGCCGAGCTTCTCGTTGATCGTCTTCTTCCGCTGCTTCAGTTCGGTCTGCCGTGACTTGAGCGCGGCCAGTTCGATGTGCGCCGCTCCGCGCAACTGCTCCAGCTCGCGGAGTTGTTTGCGTACCCCGGCGATCTCCGCCGACTGCCGGGTGCCGACCCGCTCGGCGAACGCGGCCCCCTCCAGATACTGGTCGGGGTGGTCGGAGAGGGCGAGTTGCACCACGGGGTCGAGTCCGCCGCTGCGGTACTGCGCCGCCGCCATCGAACCCAGCGCCTCCCGGGCGGAGTTGAGCCGGTCCTCGCGTCGGGCCGCCTCGTCGCGGAGCTTCCTCAGGTTCGTCTCCGCCTGGCCGGCCTTCTCCTCGGCGCCGTCGTACTTCTGAGTGGCCGCCTCCGCCTCCTGGTACAGCTTGTCGATACGGGCCTTCACCTGTGCCGGGGACAGCTGGGGGTCGGCGTGTCCGACCCCGTCGAATCCGGTGGCCGTCGCCGCGCCCGCGAGGGCGATGGTGACTGCCGTGCGGGCCGTGTTTCCACCGATCGAGCGCTGTTTGGCCTTGCGGTGCGCTGCCACGAGGGCCCACATCCTTCCGTGCGACCGCCCTTGCGGTGCGGTCAAGCGGTGACACGTCCGGCGGCGGCGCACACAGGGGGAGCGGGCCGCCGCCGGACCTTCTCGGCGGTGGTGTCCGACTGCCGTCCCTGGCCCGGACGGTGGTGGGGAGCCGGTCACCTGGTGGAGGACGCTAAACCTGCGAGCGCGCCGTTGGTAACGCTATGTACGGAACTATCGCAATTGGATCGCTGAGCGACTGTATGTGACCAATTTCCTGGCCGTATGGCGCCGACTCGACGCGGGGTGCTGACCGAAGCGACGAATTCCGGAGAGTCCGCGCGATGCCGGTGCTATGGGTGACACGCGATGGTCCGGTGGAGGGGGAGTGGCGGCGGGGGCGGCGGTCGGAAGAGCCGCCAGGTCGGGGAAGCCGCTCCGCCGGACCGCCTTTTTCTAGGGGCCGGCCCCCTCGGAGGGGATGCCCCCCGTAAGGGATGCCCCCGTCGGGAGCGGCGTCAGGGGGTGCGGTTAGGCTCCGGCTCCATGGGCGTACTCATCCATCTCTTCGTCGGCCTGCACATCATCGGCATCGCCGCGCTCCTCGGCGGCTTCTTCACCCAGATGAAGGCGATGGGCAAGGGCACCGGCCGCTTCGTCCCGGCGATGCTGCACGGCGCGCTGACCATGCTGGTGACCGGGGTCGCCCTGGTCGGGCTCAACCAGGCCGACGGCAACACGGTCAACACCGTCAAGATCGGCGTGAAGCTGGCCCTGCTGATCGTGATCCTCGGGCTCGTCTATGTGAAGCGGGACGACGAGACGGTGGACAAGCGCCTCTTCGGCCTGGTCGGGCTGCTGACCGTGACGAACATCTTCATCGCCGTCCTGTGGACCTGACCGGCGCACTCACTCCCGCACGGCGGACCTGAAGGCGAGAGCGGCCCCCGCGGCCACCACGAGCCACACCGCCACCGCGATCCACAGGAGCACCTGTCCCGGCCCCTTGAGCCCGAAGACGTCGAGGGCGGTCGCGACCGAGAGGGCCGCAGCCGCCGTCATCCCCATGGGGAAGACGGTCGCCCAGCGCCGTACGTCGAACTGCGGGCGCGGCCACACCACCTCCGCGACGGCCAGCGCGCCGTAACAGGCGAGGTCGAGCACGAGCAACGCGGCGGTCGTGGCGCGCAGGACGCCCTGGTCGTCGTTGTTCCAGAGGTACGGGTTCACATGGTGCGCGGCGACGAGTTTCGCCCCGGCCAGCGCCGAGATCGCGAGCGCGCCACCCGCCACCCAGTGGTCCCCGGCCCCCTTCTTCACCTCCCACAGGTCGAAGTGCGCGAAGCACACTCCGTAGCAGACGATCCCGAGCCAGAACAGCACCATCGCGGCGTGCGCGAGCCAGTCCGGGCCCACGGCGGTGGCGATGGTCGAGGCGAGAACCGAGAGCCCCTGTGTGGCCACGCAGACGAGGAAGACGCCTCCCGCCATGCGGCGCCGCCAATGCCGTACGACGGCCACGAGCAGGATCGGCCAGAGCACGGCCGACAGCGCGAGCAGGGCCTCGGCGAGCACCTGCCATCCCAGCAGGGAGAACCGGGTGCCGAGTACGGTGGTCGCCGCGACGGCGGTGAGGCCGGGAGGTGTGCCGGCCTGCCGCGTCCATTGCTCCCGGTCGTCCGCCAGGCGGACGAGGAAGTCCGCGGCGAGCCCGAGCCAGGCCAGCGAGGCGAGGACCAGCGCGATCCGGGAGAGGGTCTCGTAGCCGGTCAGGTGCAGCCCGACCGAGATGATGCCGGTGGCCATGACGGCGGCCCCCGCGGCGGGCGGCCGCCCCGCCCACCAGGTGCGGAACGAGGACGTGTCCGGCATGTCCGGTGTTTCAGGCATGCGCCCGATGCTAGGGCCTGTCCTGCGGATCAGACCGGAGGAAGCCCCGGCGCCGTGCGGACGCGGGTGGGCGGGCCGAGCCCCGCGTCCTTGGCCTGGTCCGGAGGACCGGCGCCGGGGCATCCGGAGGACCGGCGCCTGGCATCCGGACCGGTCGCGGGCGAGCGTGCGTGAGCGGCCGCGGAGGGGCGGGGCGGGGCGAGCGCGCGGGGCACGCGCGCGGGCCTCTCGGCTCCCGCGAGCGCGCCCCGTGGAGAGGTCCCGGCCTACCCGGGGCGCACCACGCTGTGGATGATCGACGTGCCGCCGTAGTAGATCGACTCCTCGCGGACGTACGCTCCCGGCTTCGGCGCGTGGATCATCATGCCGTCGCCTATGTAGAGGCCGACGTGGCTGATGTCGTCGTAGAAGAAGACGAGGTCGCCGGGACGGGCGTCGGCGAGGGGGACCGTCGTGCCGGCGTTCACCTGGTCGTAGGTGACACGCGGCAGGCTGACGCCGGCGGCCTTCCACGCGGCCTGGGTCAGGCCCGAGCAGTCGTAGGAGTCAGGGCCGGTGGCGCCCCAGACGTACGGCTTGCCGACCTGCGCGCGGGCGAACGCGAGCGCCTTGGCCGCCTTCGCCGTGTACGAGGAGTCCGTGTCCGCCGATCCCGTCGCCGACCCGGCGGAGGACCCGGTCGCCGAGCCGGATGCCGAACCGGTCGAGGTGCCCGAAGACTGCTTCCGGGCGGCCTTCTCGGCGGCGGCCTGCTGCCGTGCCAGTTCCGCCGCCTTGGCCGCGGCCTGCTCCTGCTTCTTCTTCTCGATCGCCGCCAGCCGTGCCTTGTCCTCGGCGTTCAGCTTCGAGAGCAGGTCGCGGGCCTCGGTGAGCTTCCGCTGCACCGCGGCCTTGGAGGTCTTGAGTTCCTTCTGCGTGGCGGTCAGCGACTCCAGGCTCCGGGTGGCCTCCGCCCGCTTTTTGGTGGTGGCGGCCTGCTCGGTGATGTAGTCGTCGACGGACGCCTTCTGGCGGGACGTCAGGCGGCTCATCAACTGGGTCTGGTCGAAATAGTCCTGCGGGTTGTCCGCGAGCAGGAGGGTCGCGGTGTCGGGCGCGGCGGCCCCGGTGCGGTACTGCGCCGCGGCGAACGAACCCAGTTCCTCGCGAGCGGTGTTGAGCTTCTCGGTGCGCTGGGCGACGTCGTCCAGCAGGGTGTCGACGCGCTTGCGCTGCTCGGCGGTCTTCTCCCGGGTCGCGTTGTACTTGTTCGTGGCCGTCTCGGCCTGGTGGTAGAGGTCGTCGACCTTCTTGGAGACTTCTTCGATGCGGGGCCTGGGTTCGGCCGAGGGGGCCGCGTTGGCGGTCTGGGAGAGCAGGGCCACGGAGGTGAGGGCCGCCGTGGCGAGGGCCGGGGTCCGTATGCCTGCGATGCGCGTACCCGAAGGACGCGATTTGCGGTGCGACGCCAAGAGAGGCGACTCCTTCCGTCATCCGCCTGCCGAGTTAGCTGTCGGGTTCGGGCGGGTGGTTCCGGAAGGTTGCCCTACGGTCCTTGCCCCACAAGGCGGTTGGACCGATTCACCCCAAGGTCGGTGGGTCCCCGGCTCCGGCGGCCTCGCGGCGTACGGAATCGGCGGAGGCCGCTCGGCCCGGCGACGTTCGCCGGTTGTGGTCGAGTGGCCTTCCGGCACGCTAGCCAACCGGTGTGGCCCATGTGAAGGTTGATGTGCGATATGCCCGATACATTTTCGTGACCTTGGCCGCACCCGCCGCATTCCGCGTGCCAATCGCGCCAATCCGACCACTTTGCCCTCGGCTTGACCTTCGGTGATCGATCGATCGCACATGGTCATGGTCCGGGAGAGTCCTGTCACGACTGCCCGTCGAGTTCTCCGGGTGGCGGCGGGCTGTCGGTGGGGCGGCCTAGACTCGGAGAGCGATGAGCAGCCTCTTTGACGACAGCTTCCTGGCGAACCTCAAGCCCTCCGCGGCCCACGAGGAAGAACACCCGCCGCCGCCCGAGGACGATCACGTACCGGAGCAGGTTCCGGACGATCTGTTCGGCGGGAAGTTCGACATGCCGCCGAACCGGGACGCGTACTACCGCGACGGCGCCCCCAGGCCCGCCGTGGACCCGGCGGCCCTGCTGGACGGACTGAACGAGAACCAGCGCGCCGCCGTGGTCCACTCCGGCTCCCCGCTGCTCATCGTGGCCGGCGCCGGCTCCGGCAAGACCCGGGTGCTCACCCACCGGATCGCGCATCTGCTCGGCGAGCGGAGCGTTCACCCCGGCCAGATCCTCGCGATCACCTTCACGAACAAGGCCGCGGGCGAGATGAAGGAGCGCGTCGAGGCGCTCGTCGGCCCCCGTGCCAACGCGATGTGGGTGATGACCTTCCACAGCGCCTGCGTCCGCATCCTGCGCCGCGAGAGCAAGAGGCTCGGTTTCACCTCCTCGTTCTCGATCTACGACGCCGCCGACTCCAAGCGGCTGATGGCGCTCGTCTGCCGTGATCTCGACCTCGACCCGAAGCGTTTCCCGCCGAAGTCGTTCAGCGCCAAGATCTCGAACCTGAAGAACGAGCTGATCGACGAGGAGGACTTCGCCGCCCAGGCCACCGACGGCTTCGAGAAGACCCTCGCCCAGGCGTACGCGATGTACCAGTCGCGGCTGCGCGAGGCCAACGCGCTCGACTTCGACGACCTGATCATGACCACGGTCAACCTGCTGCGCGCCTTCCCGGACGTCGCCGAGCACTACCGCCGCCGCTTCCGGCACGTCCTGGTCGACGAGTACCAGGACACCAACCACGCGCAGTACTCGCTGGTCCGGGAGCTCGTGGGCACCTCCGAGCACCCCGTGGACGTACCGCCCGGCGAGTTCGACCTGCCCCCGGCCGAGCTGTGTGTCGTGGGTGACGCGGACCAGTCGATCTACGCCTTCCGTGGCGCGACCATCCGCAACATCCTCCAGTTCGAGGAGAACTACCCGAACGCGACGACGATCCTCCTGGAGCAGAACTACCGCTCCACGCAGACGATCCTGTCCGCCGCCAACGCGGTCATCGAGCGCAACGAGTCCCGTCGCCCCAAGAACCTGTGGACCAACGCGGGCGCCGGCTCGAACATCACGGGCTACGTCGCGGACACCGAGCACGACGAGGCCCAGTTCATCGCCGAAGAGATAGACCGTCTCACCGACGCGGGCGACGCCAGGGCCGGCGACGTCGCGGTCTTCTACCGTACGAACGCGCAGTCCCGTGTCTTCGAAGAGATCTTCATCCGCGTCGGCCTGCCCTACAAGGTCGTCGGCGGCGTCCGCTTCTACGAGCGCAAGGAGGTCCGGGACGTCCTGGCGTACCTCAGGGTGCTTTCCAACCCCGAGGACTCCGTCCCGATGCGCCGCATCCTGAACGTGCCCAAGCGCGGGATCGGCGACCGCGCCGAGGCGATGATCGACGCCCTGTCGCAGCGCGAGAAGATCAGCTTCCCGCAGGCGCTGCGCCGCGTCGACGAGGCGTACGGCATGGCCGCGCGCTCCACGAACGCGGTCAAGCGGTTCAACACGCTGATGGAGGACCTCCGTACGATCGTCGAGTCCGGCGCGGGCCCGGCGACCATCCTGGAGGCCGTCCTCGAACGCACCGGCTATCTCGCCGAGTTGCAGGCTTCGACCGACCCCCAGGACGAGACCCGGATCGAGAACCTCCAGGAACTCGCCGCCGTGGCCCTGGAGTTCGAGCAGGAGACCGGCGAGGGCGAGAACCCGGGCGGACTCTCCGCGTTCCTGGAGCGGGTCGCGCTCGTCGCCGACTCCGACCAGATCCCGGACGAGGAGGACGGCAACGGCGTCATCACCCTGATGACCCTGCACACCGCCAAGGGCCTCGAATTCCCCGTGGTCTTCCTGACCGGCATGGAGGACGGCGTCTTCCCGCACATGCGCGCGCTCGGACAGGCCAAGGAACTGGAGGAGGAGCGGCGCCTGGCCTACGTCGGCATCACACGCGCGCGGGAGCGGCTCTACCTCACCCGCTCCTCGATGCGCAGCGCGTGGGGACAGCCCTCGTACAACCCGCCCTCCCGCTTCCTGGAGGAGATCCCGGCGACCCATCTGGACTGGAAGCGGACGGGGGCGACGGCGCCCATGTCCACCGGTCCGGTCTCCGGTATCGCCGCCTCCCTCTCGTCCTCGCGTTCGCGGTCCGCGGCCTCGGGTGCCTCGGGCTTCGCCACCCGGCGCGGTGCGACCGAGAAGCCGGTGGTCTCGCTGACCGTCGGGGACCGGGTCACGCACGACCAGTTCGGCCTCGGCACCGTCGTCGGGGTGAAGGGGACGGGCTCGAACGCGGAGGCGACGGTCGACTTCGGAGAGCCCAAGCCGAAGCGGCTGCTGCTGCGGTATGCGCCGGTGGAGAAGCTGTAGCCGAGCCCGCCGGATCGATCACGGGTCCGAACCATGGGCCCGGATCATCGGGGCCCGGATCGTCGGGGGTCCGGACCACGGACCCGGATCGTAGGTCCGGATCACGGGCTCGGATCTACGTGGGGTCCAGACCGTGGCTGCGCAGCCACGGAAGCGGGTCGATCGCCGCACCGCCGGCCGGGCGGACCTCGAAGTGCAGGTGGGGGCCGGTCGAGTTGCCGGAGTTCCCCGAGAAGGCGATCTGGTCACCGGCCTTGACGGTGGTGCCGGAGGGGACCTTGTACGAGGAGAGGTGGCAGTACCACGTCTCGGTGCCGTCCATCGCGGTCAGGATCAGCATGTTGCCGTACGCGCTGTTCCACTGCGTCCGGACGGTCCCGTCGGTCGCCGCCATCACGGTCGTTCCGTAGGAGACGGGGAAGTCGATGCCGGTGTGCACGGACATCCAGTTGACGCCGGCCTGGCCGAAGTAGGCGCTGAGCCCCCGCTGCGTCACGGGAAGGACGAACTTCGGACGCAGCCGCTCCTTGCGGGCCGCCTCCTCCGCCGCCTTCTTCTTCTCCGTCGCCTGCTGGGTCTTGAGGTCGATACGTTCCTGCGTGCGGCTCGCCCGGTCGGCGAAGTCGTCCGCGCCCGCGGACAGACTCTGGAGCTGGCTGTCCAGCTTGACGTTGGCGGCGGAGGGCTTCACCGCGGTCGCGTCGGAGGCGCTGACCGTCGTGTCCTTCGAGTCGCTTCCGCCGAGTCCGCCGACACCGCCCACGGAGGCGGCGGCGATACCGGCGACCCCCATCACGCAGACCGAGGGCACCGCGACGGTCAGCAGAGCGGAACGTTTCGCAGGACTGCGGCGGCGGGAGCGGGAAGCGGACCGGGTCGCGGGACGCCGGACCGGGGTGATCTCTTCCATGCCCTCGAGCAACGGCCGCTCGTGTCCCTCGTCGTACGGGTCGTAGTCGCTGTCGGGGCCGCCGTCGTGGCCGTCCGGGTCCGCGAAGTCCTCGGCCGCGTCGAACTCGTCCGCTTCCGAGGCGAGTTGACCGTGGAGCGCCTGGTCGAAGGTCGCGGTCGCCTGCTCGTCGAAGGGGACCTGGTCCGTCCGGCCGGACGATTCCTCGTACGTCATGTCGAGCTGTGTGAGGTCATGGCCGTACGAGTCGGACGCGGCCTGAGACTGTTCGTACGACTCCGCCTGAGGCTGCTCGTACGACTCGGCCCCCGGGTGCTCGTACGCCTGGTACGCGTCCTGGCCTCCGGCGCTGTTCCACTGCGTGGCGTCGTACGCGCCCGTCTCCTGCGTCGGCACGGTCCACTGCTGGGTCCCGTCGTACGACTGGTCCGGCTGGATCCAGGCGTTCGCGTCCCACTGGCCCGAGGCGTCGGGGCCCGGATGCTGCGCGGGGATGTCGGCGAGCTGCTGGTAGCCGTTGGCCCAGGCCGTCGCGTCATGGGCGCCGGTGTCGTAGCCGGTGTGCTGGACGGCGTACGGGTCGTAGCCCTGCTGCTGGACTCCGGCGTTCCACTGCGTGGCGTCGTACGAGCCGGTGCCGGCCCCGCCCGGCATGGTGCCGAAGAGGGGATCGCCCGCGAAGTCCGAGTGGGAGTAGTCGCCCGCGCCGGCCGTGTTCGCGCCCGATTCGAAAGGTGCGGCGGCGTAGTCGCCGTACGCGGTGAAGCCGCCGTACTGGGCTTCGTGCGCGCCGTAGGGCGCGTAGGGCGCCGAGGCGGCGTCTGAAGCCGGAGCCGGGGGAGTCGCGATCCCCGACGGGTGACGGTCGTTCACCAACTTCTCTTTCGCCTCGACAACAGGGGCTGGCAGAGCAGTGCGGCGACTGTACCCGGCGGTATGCGGGCGCGACAATCTTCGGCAGGTTTCCCCGTCGCAGGAAACGGGCATTCGGCCGTGTTTCGGGGGAGCGCGGGCGAGGCCTTGGCCTGGCGTTCGATAAGCGTTCGAAGTTTTCGGTCGGTGGGAGGGCTTCCGGGCGACCGTCAGTGGTCCGAACGGTCGCCCTCGGGCCTCCGCACGCCGCTCCTCACGCCACCGTGAGGCCACCGGTCCGGGCCACGGCACGGGGTCCCGACACCTCGATGTCGAGTGCCTGCCGGATTCCGGTCGCGACGGCCGGATGCACCGGCAGCGCGAGATGGCCGACACCGCTCACCCGGACGTTCTGGGCGAGCAGGTCGGGATGCTCGACGCAGGCCGACTCCAGCGGGTCCATCAGATGGTCGAGATCGCTCCAGAAGCTGACGAACTGCGTACGGCAGCCCGGAGCGGGACCGGTCAGTTCCTCGATCACCGGGGAACCGGGACGCATCTGCCGGACGATCGGGTGCGCGTTCATCAAGGGCGCGACGCGGGTTCCCGAGTGCGGGGTGCCGAGCGTGACGAGCGTGCGGACGTGGGTGTCGCCGCCCAGGCACTGCACGTAATAGCGCGCGATCAGTCCGCCGAGGCTGTGCCCGACGATGTCCACCCGGTCGTGGCCCGTGCGCTCGCAGATCTCCTCGATGTGCCGGCCGAGCAGCTCGGCCGCCGTACGGATGTCGCACGTCAGCGGCGAGTAGTTGAGGGACTCGACGTGCTGCCTGCCGTGCTGGGCGAGGTTGCGGCGCAGCAGGACGAAGACGGAGCGGTTGTCGATGAAGCCGTGCAGCAGGACCACCGGGGGCTTGGCCTCCGCGGGCAGCCGGGTGGCCACGTCGGGTGAGGGGAGCGGGTGTCCGGTGCGGCGTTCCTGGGTGATGCCGGAGGGATACAGGAGGAGGTGCCCGGCGAGGATCGCGAGTTCCAGGGCCGTCGCCTTCAGCAGGGCCACCGACAGCCCGGCCAGTTTCGTCGGAAACAGGCGCTGGCACAGGGGGAGAAAGGGCGACGCAGCCTCATTGACCTTCATGGCCGACCTCCTGTCGGCACGCGGGAGGACCACTCCGTCCCCCGTGTGCCCTAGTGGAAAGCCGTGAGGTCGGCGACGACGGCGGCCGACGGCGCGTCCGCGGCGTGTGAGACCGGTGACGCTGTGGAGTGCGCGGCCGAAGGCGCGGAATACGACGCCGACCCCGGCTCCCCGACGTTCCGCCGTGCTGGCTGCACCGGCGTGCTGTCGTGGCGTGGAGTCGCCCTCGCGTTCCCGTGGTTCTCTCGCCCGGCCTCGCTCCCCGCTGTCGTGCCGTCGCCGATGCGCCCCAGCACCACGCCGTCCCGCTGACGACGCGATGGTGCGGCCACCTGATCGCGGCTCTTCTTGCGCCCGCTCCGGCCGTGGCCCGTACGCCGCAGGTCCCTGCGGCGCCAGTGCCGCGATACGCAACGTGCGCGGCGAACTTGTCCCAGTGTGTGATTTCCCCCTCGGTCTCCACCGCGAAACTGCCGGTTGCGGGATGCTGGCGATAACGTTCGTTCACTTCCCGGGCCGAAACGGCCCGGGACGCCTGTGCCGCTTGGCGCGATCGGTGATCCGGAGTGATCCGGTGTGGCGAGCGGAAAACTGAGCGATATGTGTCGATGGTCAGTAGTCGGCACGGTCGACGGACGCCTGTTGGTGACAACGGGTAGTCGGAGCTGGTCACACGGTGATTCATCGGGCGGCCGGCGTTCGTCATCCGTCGTCTGTCGCCCGTCGGCCGCGGCGGTCGGCGCAGGGGTGTGCCGGCAGTCCTCGTCGGTGCAGGGTTGAAGTAGTCCGTTCATGGAGGCAGTGATGGGTGTGGCAGCCGGTCCGATCCGCGTGGTGGTGGCCAAGCCGGGGCTCGACGGCCACGATCGTGGGGCCAAGGTGATCGCGCGGGCGCTGCGCGACGCCGGTATGGAGGTCATCTACACCGGGCTTCATCAGACCCCCGAGCAGATCGTCGACACCGCGATCCAGGAGGACGCCGACGCGATCGGTCTGTCCATCCTGTCCGGTGCCCACAACACGCTCTTCGCGGCCGTCATCGCCCTCCTCAAGGAGCGCGAGGCCGAGGACATCAAGGTCTTCGGCGGCGGCATCATCCCCGAGGCGGACATCGCCCCCCTCAAGGAGAAGGGCGTCGCGGAGATCTTCACCCCGGGCGCGACGACGGTGTCCATCGTGGACTGGGTACGAGCGAACGTCAGGCAGCCGGCCGGCGCGTGACCCGTGGCGTGCCTGCGCCGTCCGGCGTGAGCGCGGGGTGCCATTGCCGTCCCGGCTGACTGCCGGGTGACTCCGCCGTTCCGGCTGAGTGCTGAGTGCCTTCGCCGTTCCGGGTGGGTGCTGGGTGCCTTTGCCGTGCCGGGTGAGGCGGGGTGCTTTCGCCGTTCCGGCTGACCGCCGGGTGTCTCGCCGGCTCGCGCGAGTGCGGGGTGCCCCTCGCCGACTCCCGGAGATCGGCGACCCCCGGGTATCTCCGGCGCCGGATTGTGCCGGGGCCGGAGTGAGTCGGCGCAGGAGTGTTCCGGGATCGCGAGGGTTCTCCCGGGGCGCTGGGGCTGCGGCCTTTTGGGCTCGCCCGGGCTTCGGCTCTTCGGGCTCGCCCCGGTCCTCCGGGTTCTCCAGTGTCCGGGGAGTTGCGAGCCGGGTGTGGCACGGGCCGGGAAGCCGGGCGGGCCGGAACCCGGCCGGGAAGCCGGGAAGCTGCCGCCCGGGTGAGAGTGGTGGAGGGGTGGGTCATGGCGTCGTGAGTTCGGCGGACATGGCCGCTCTCAGCCGCAGGGTCGTCACGAGCCGCTGGAAGGCCTCGGCCCAGTAGTCGCCGGCGCCCGGTGCGGTGTGCTCCGACTCGTCCGGGACCGAGGTGAGACCCTCGAGCCGCCCGGCCTCCACGGGGTCGAGGCAGCGTTCGGCCAGCCCCATCACCCCGCTGAAGCTCCACGGATAGCTTCCCGCGTCCCGCGCGATGTCGAGCGCGTCGACCACCGCCCGCCCCAGGTTCCCCGCCCAGGGCACCGCGCACACCCCGAGCAACTGGAACGCCTCGGACAGCCCGTGCGTACCGATGAACCCCGCCACCCACTCGGCGCGCTCCCCGGAACCCAGAGTGGCGAGCAGCTTGGCCCGCTCGGCCAGCGAAACTGCCCCCGGCCCGCCGGCCTCCGGAGCGGAGGGCGACCCGAGGAGCGCCCTCGACCAGGCGGGATCGCGCTGCCGCACCGCCGCCCGGCACCACGCCGCATGCAGCTCCCCCTGCCAGCCGTCCGCCACGGGCAGGGCCACCACTTCTTCCGGTGAACGCCCGCCGAGCCGCTCCCGCCAGGTCACGAGCGGTGCCGCCTCGACCAACTGGCCGAGCCACCAGGACCGTTCACCTCGGCCGGCCGGAGGCTTCGGCACCACCCCGTCCCGCTCCATCGCGGCGTCGCACTCGTGCGGCGCCTCGACCGCGATCTCCGGTGTCCCGTGCGTGCGGTCGACGGCCACGCAGGTGACAGCCCTCGCCGCCATCCTCGAGGCGAGCGCTGAACCCGGCAGAGCGGACAGCAGCTCCGCCGCCGTGGCCCGCACGTTGCGGCTCCTGTCGGCCAGGGACCGCTCGAGGAACGCCTCGTCCTCGGCACACAGTCCGGACCGGAGCGAGTCCAGGAACATCAGCCGGTCCTCGGCCCGCTCCGTCGCCCAGGTCGCGACGAGCAACTCGCGTCCGGCGGAAGGATCTTTGGCCCGGACGGCGGCCAGCAGCGCGACCCGCTCCGCGAACAGGCCCTCCTGCCAAAGCCGTTGTATCTCATCGGCCTCCTCCGGCAGCGCGGCGGCGCCGCCCGACGAGGAGCGCAGAGCGAACCGCCACTCCGGGTTCAGCCGGGCCAGCCACAGGGCCCGTGGCCCGGCGAAGGCGAGTGCGGCGGGCCGCAGGTCCGTCCGCCCCCGGGCCGCGTCGAGAAGCGCTGGAAGGGTCTGCGGAGGCGCGGCGAATCCTCGCGTGTTCGCCAGGGCCAGCCACTGGGGCAGCAGCTCCATGAGGTCGGGAGCCGCGCCTCTGCGGCCGCCGCCGCCCGCGCCGGGGCGGTCCGCCAGCAGAGTCGCCAGCCTTCGGGCGGCGGCGGGCGGCAGCGCGGTGCGCGGGTCCGGCGCCGCGGGCTCTGGACGGGCCGCCGCCCGGGCCGGCCGTACCCCGGCCCGCCGCCGTACGGTCTCCACGGCTGCCGCGTCCAGCAAACCCGCAGGAGCCCGCCGCCCGGAGTGCTGTCCGGGAAGGGTTCGCCTGTCGGTGCCGAGCAGCGCCACGGTGACGAGCTCCTCCCAGGAACCGCCGACGGGCGCGCCCGCCGGAGCCGGGGTCGTGTTCATGAGCGTCCTTTCCGTACGGAGGGCATCAGTGGCCGCCGGACTGCCGGTCGCCGGGCTGTCGGCCGAGGTGGCGACGGCGGCGAAGGCGGCGGTGCGGTGAAGGTGGCGACGGCGGGGGGTGCGGTGAGGGCGACGACCGTGTTGAGACTGTTGGGGGTGGCGAGCGCGGTCAGCACAGCGGCACCGCCTCGCCCTCGCCCAGTGGCCATGCGGTCAGCGGAGTGAAGCCGCGGTGGCCGCACTCGCCGAAGACCGTGACCGGGGCCCCGCCGGACAGGGCGACCAGGCGCCACAGTTCCGGGCGGGACAGCGAGGAAGGGCTGAGCGGAAGGGCCGACTCGCCGTCCGCGTCGGCGAGTTGCCACGAGTCGCCGTCCGGGGTCGGGACCACCCGCTCCAGGGTGACCGGGCAGGAGTCCAGCCAGGGGTCGGACCGCAGGGCCTCTCCGTAACGGGCGGCTGACTGGAGCGTGGTCAGCCCTGTCGGCCGTAGGGTCTCGGGCGCCGGAGGGGTGAACCGCTCGCCCAGCGCCGCCCGCAGCCGGCCGTCACCCGGGTACGCGGACAGCTCGGCCTCGAAGGCCAGCCCCACGGGAAGCGCCAGTTCGGGTGCCCGGCCTGCCGCGCCGTAGGAGAGGAGCAGGGCCGTGCGGCCCGACTCGGCGCCGTACAGCCAGATCCTGCGTGTCGTGAGCCGCGCGTCCGCCGTGTCGTACTGCGCGAGGACGAGCCAGCGGTCCCGCAGCGGCGGCCCGTCCGCGGAGCCGGGCACCCCGACGCGGGAACGGACCGTCGCGGCCAGGCCGTCCGGCAGCCGCTCGCGCCGCAGCCAGCCCTGGTCGAGAAGATGCAGCAGCGCGCACTCCTCAAGCAGCCGGACGGGCCAGCCAGGTCCCGACGAGGGGATCGCCCCCAACTCCCGCACACGCGCGGCCAGACCGGGCGCCTGTGCGTCGACCATCCGGGCCGCCGTCTCCTCCCACATCCCGTACCCCGCCCGCTCCGCGGAGGCGAGGCCGCCGCGCAGCAGATCCGCCAGCCGCTGCTCCAGCTCGGCCGCCCCCGCGGTGATCCGCTCGGCCCGCCGCTCCGCCCTGCGCCGCGCCGCCTCGGGATCACCCGTCGAGGAAGCTCCAGATCCCCCGCCCGCCGCGCTCCTGCTTTGCGCGCGACTGCGCCTTGCCTCCAGCCACTCGGCGGCCCAGTCCGGCGCCTGCCCCGACGGCACGGCTCCGTCCGCGCTCGCCCAGAGCAGCAGCAGTCCCAGCGCGTGCTTGCACGGGAACTTCCGGCTCGGGCAACTGCACTTGTAAGCGGGCCCCGCCGAGTCCGCGATGTCGACGACCGTCTGATACGGCTTGCTGCCACTTCCCCTGCACAGTCCCCATACCGTCCCCTCCTCGGTGGTGCCCGCCTGCGACCACGGTCCGGCCGCGCCGAGCTTGCTCCCCGCCTTGCGTGACGCGGCGTCAGGCGCCAGTGCCAGCACCTGATCCGCCGTCCAGCGCACCGCCTGCTGTGTCATGTCATCGAAGGTAGATCCCGCCACTGACAATCGATGCTCGCGAGCGTATTCGCGCAGGTCAGGGCGCATTGTCAGTGGCGTGGTGCACGGTGGAACCAGATCCGAACCGGCCGAGCTGGAGGGGGACCGAGGCATGTCCGTGTCCGTTGAACCGACGTCCGTTGACGCACCCGCGGGAGAGAGGGGGGCGAGCCGGCCGAGCGAGGCGCTGCGGCCGCACGCCGAGCACGCCTTCGCCGCCGAACTCGCCGCACTCGCAGCGCAGGACGACCGGCCCCGCCCGGAACGCTGGCTGCTCTCGCCCTGGGCCGTGGCGACCTATCTGCTGGGCGGCACACTGCCGGACGGCACCGTGATCACCCCCAAGTACGTGGGGCCGAGGCGCCTCGTCGAGGTCGCCGTCACCACCCTCGCCACCGACCGGGCCCTGCTTCTGCTCGGTGTGCCCGGGACCGCGAAGACCTGGGTGTCCGAACATCTGGCGGCCGCCGTCAGCGGTGACTCGACGCTGCTCGTGCAGGGCACGGCCGGCACACCGGAGGAGGCCATCCGGTACGGCTGGAACTACGCGCGGCTGCTCGCCCACGGGCCCAGCCGGGACGCGCTCGTGCCGAGCCCGATCATGCGGGCCATGGCCGAGGGCATGACGGCCCGCGTCGAGGAACTCACGCGCGTACCCGCGGACGTGCAGGACAGCCTGATCACGATCCTCTCCGAAAAGACCCTGCCGATACCGGAATTGGGTCAGGAGGTGCAGGCCGTGCGCGGGTTCAACCTGATCGCCACGGCCAACGACCGCGACCGCGGTGTCAATGAGCTCTCCAGCGCGCTGCGCCGCCGTTTCAACACGGTGGTCCTGCCGCTGCCGGAGAGCGCCGAAGCCGAGGTCGACATCGTCTCGCGCCGCGTCGACCAGATCGGCCGCTCCCTCGATCTGCCCGCCGTGCCCGACGGCGTGGACGAGATCCGCCGGGTCGTCACCGTCTTCCGCGAGCTGCGTGACGGCATCACGTCCGACGGCCGGACGAAGCTGAAGTCGCCCAGCGGCACACTGTCCACGGCCGAGGCGATCTCCGTCGTCACCAACGGCCTCGCCCTGGCCGCCCACTTCGGCGACGGTGTCCTGCGGGCGGGTGATGTCGCCGCCGGCATCCTCGGAGCCGTCGTGCGCGACCCGGCGGCCGACCGCGTCATCTGGCAGGAGTATCTGGAAGCGGTCGTCCGCGAGCGGGACGGCTGGAAGGACTTCTACCGCGCCTGCCGCGAGGTGAGCGTATGAGTGCCGGGCTGGACACCGGGCCGCCCGTGACGGAGGGCGGCACGCGGGTCCGGGCCCCGGGTCCGTTGCTGCTCGGTGTGCGGCATCACGGACCCGGGTCGGCGCGGGCCGTACGGGCGGCGCTGGAGGCGGCGGCTCCCCGGGTCGTGCTGATCGAGGGGCCGCCCGAGGCGGACGCGCTGGTCCCGCTGGCCGCCGACAAGGACATGCGGCCCCCCGTGGCGCTGCTCGCCCATGTCGTGGACGAGCCCGGGCACTCGGCCTTCTGGCCGCTGGCCGAGTTCTCACCCGAGTGGGTGGCGATCCAGTGGGCCCTGGAGCACGGGGTGGCGGCCCGTTTCATCGACCTCCCGGCCGCCCACACCCTGGCCTGGGGGAGAGAGGAGACGGACCCCGACGGGGACGGGGCGGGGAGCGCGCCCGCCGGCACATCGCCCTCCGCCGGGAACCCCGGAGCGTCCGGCCCGGAAGGAGACCTGGGCCCGGCAGGCGATCCCGCCCCGGCGGGTGATCCCGGAGCACCGGACCCGGCCGATGGTTCCGGACGTCCCCTCGACGCGGCGGCCGTTCGGATCGACCCTCTCGCGATGCTCGCCGAGACGGCCGGGTACGACGACCCGGAGCGCTGGTGGGAGGACGTGGTCGAGCACCGGGCCGGTGCGGCGGACGACCCGTTCGCGCCGTTCGCCGTGCTGGAGGAGGCCATGGCTTCGCTGCGCGAGGTGTTCGGGACCGGGGGCCACGACCGGGACCTGGTGCGCGAGGCGTACATGCGGCTCCAGATCCGGGCGGCGCAGCGGGAGCACGGGGACGGCGTGGCCGTGGTGTGCGGGGCCTGGCACGTGCCCGCGTTGCGGCAGCGGGCCACGGTCGGCGCGGACCGGGCGCTCCTCAAGGGCCTGCCCAAGGCCAAGGCCGAGCTGACCTGGGTGCCGTGGACGCACCGCAGGCTGTCCCGGGCCGGCGGGTACGGGGCGGGCATCGACTCGCCGGGCTGGTACGGGCATTTGTTCAGCGCCCCCGACCGCCCCATCGAGCGGTGGATGACCAAGGTGGCCCGGCTGCTGCGTGACGAGGACCGGGGCGTGTCGTCGGCCCATGTCATCGAGGCCGTGCGACTTGCCGACACGCTCGCCGCCATGCGCGGTCGCCCGCTGCCCGGACTGACCGAGACCACCGACGCCGTCCGGGCCGTGATGTGCGAGGGCTCGGACGTCCCCCTGGAACTGGTGCGGGACCGGCTCGTGGTCGGCGAGGTGCTCGGGGAGGTGCCGGAGTCCGCACCGGCGGTGCCGTTGCAGCGGGACCTCACCCGCTCGCAGCGGCGGCTGAGGCTCAAGCCCGAGGCGCTGGAGCGGGAGGTGGAGCTCGACCTGCGCAAGGAGACCGACGCGGGGCGCAGCACTCTGCTGCACCGGCTGCGGCTCCTGGGGGTCGACTGGGGCGAACCCGCGGTGTCACGCGGCAGCACGGGCACCTTCCGGGAGACCTGGCGGCTCCGCTGGGAGCCGGAGCTTTCGGTGCGGGTCGCCGAGGCAGGTGTCTGGGGGACGACCGTTCCGGCCGCCGCGACGGCCAAGGCCGAGGCGGACGCCGTCGGCGCGCCGTCCCTCGCGGATGTCACGGCGCTCGCCGAGCACTGCCTCCTCGCCGAACTCCCGGACGCGCTGCCCGCGGTGATGCGGGTGCTCGCCGACCGCGCCGCCCTCGACACGGACGTGGGCCATCTCGCGCAGGCCCTGCCCGCGCTGGTCCGCTCCCTGCGCTACGGCGACGTACGCGGCACCGACACCCACGCCCTCGCCGATGTCGCGGCCGGCCTCGCCGAGCGCGTCTTCGTCGGCCTCCCCCCGGCCTGTGCCGCTCTCGACAGCGACGCCGCCGAGGAGATGCGCGGCCACGTCGACGCCGTGCACGGGGCGGTGGGACTGCTGGGGGAGGCGACCGGGCGGGCCGCCGAGGCCGGTGGTGTCCGCCGCCGCTGGCACTCGGTGCTGCGGGTGCTCGCGACGCGGGACACCGTGCCGGGGGTGCTCAGAGGCCGGGCGGTCCGGCTGCTCCTGGACGAAGGGGAGCTGTCACAGGGGGAGGCGGCGCGGCTCATGGGTCTCGTGCTGTCACCCGGCACGGAGCCCGCGGACGGGGCCGCGTGGATCGAGGGGTTCGTCGGCGGCGGCTCCGGCGGCATGCTGCTCGTGCACGACGAACGGCTGCTCGCCCTGGTCGACACCTGGCTGACCGGGGTGCCGACGGAGGCGTTCACCGATGTGCTGCCGCTGCTGCGCCGGACGTTCTCGGCGTACGAGGCAGGGGTGCGCAGAACCCTGGGGGAGCTCGTCCGGCGCGGCCCGGCGCCGCGGGCGAACGCCGGGGCCACGGGCTCCGGCATACCCGGCTACGCCCCCGATCTCGACCCCGCGCGCGCAGACGCCGTGCTGTCCACGCTGAGCCTGCTCCTGGGACTGGGCGATCCCGACACCACCGCCGCAGACATCGCTGCCGACATCGACGTCGGCATCGGAGCCGACGCCGACATCAGTACGCGCATCGGAGCCGGCTCAGGCACGGACACCCACGCCGGCTCAGGCACCGGGACCAGAGCCGGCACCGACACCGACACCGACACCGGCACCGACACCGGCACCGGCACCGGGACCACCGCCGCCGGCACCGACATAGGTACCGAAAACGATCTTGTGAGGGTGGCTCCATGACCGAGGTGGTGGCGGACGCCGGGGAAGAGCGGCTGCGGCGATGGCGGCTGGTGCTCGGCGGCGACGAGGCGGACGGCACCGGATGCGTGCTCTCCGGCCGGGACGCGGCCATGGACGGGGCGCTGAGCGCGCTCTACGGGAAGGGGAACCCGGGGCGCCCGGGGCGGGAGCGGTCGGCGGGGCTCGGGGCGTCGGCGCCGTCGGTCGCGCGCTGGCTCGGCGACATCCGGACGTACTTCCCCTCCTCCGTCGTCCAGGTGATGCAGCGGGACGCCATCGACCGGCTCGGGCTGTCCGCCCTGCTCCTGGAGCCCGAGATGCTGGAGGCGGTGGAGGCCGACGTACACCTGGTGGGCACGCTCCTCTCCCTCAACAAGGTCATGCCGGAGACGACGAAGGAGACCGCGCGGGCCGTGGTGCGCAAGGTCGTCGAGGACCTGGAGAAGCGCCTCGCCAGCCGCACCCGGGCCACGCTCACGGGCGCCCTCGACCGCAGCGCCCGGATCAGCAGACCCCGCCATCACGACATCGACTGGAACCGCACGATCGCGGCCAACCTGAAGCACTACCTGCCCGAGTACCGCACGGTCGTGCCCGAGCGGCTGATCGGCTACGGGCGTGCCTCGCAGTCCGTGAAGAAGGAGGTCGTCCTCTGCATCGACCAGTCGGGCTCGATGGCCGCGTCGGTCGTCTACGCCTCCGTGTTCGGCGCCGTGCTGGCGTCGATGAGGTCCATCGCCACCCGGCTCGTCGTCTTCGACACGGCCGTCGTCGACCTCACCGACCAGCTCGACGACCCGGTCGACGTCCTCTTCGGCACCCAGCTCGGCGGCGGCACGGACATCAACCGGGCACTCGCCTACTGCCAGTCGCAGATCACCAGACCGGCCGACACGGTCGTCGTCCTCATCAGCGACCTGTACGAAGGCGGCATCCGCGACGAGATGCTCAAGCGGGTCGCGGCGATGAAGGCGTCGGGGGTGCAGTTCGTGACGCTGCTCGCGCTGTCCGACGAGGGGGCGCCCGCGTACGACCGTGAGCACGCGGCGGCGCTCGCGGCGCTCGGCGCGCCGGCGTTCGCCTGCACACCCGATCTGTTTCCCGAGGTGATGGCGGCGGCGATCGAGAAGCGGCCGCTTCCGATACCGGACGCCGGGTGAGGGCTTCCGGCGTGACCGCGGACGACCGGTTTCGCCCGGTTCGGGAACCCGGACGGCCGAAGGGCGGCGGATCCACCCGACCGGACCTCTGTGCGCCCGCCGACGGTCTCCCCGAGGGGTGCAGTCGGCCGCGTGGGGTGCTGGACGGCTGCTCACAGGGCCCTCACCCGGCGATCCCCGGCCTGGTGAGGACCCGTGTCGGCCCGATCTGTGACAGGTATCACCGCTGAGGTGTGACCTGCGATTTAGGGACCCGCGCCCCACGGCGATAACCTGCGAGACGGACATGCCGCGCGCTCGGACACCGTGTGCGCCACCCTTGTGACAAGCGGACGTCACGTTGCCCTTCGCGGCACGCCCACGCATCCAACGAACCGCGAGATCACTGATAGGGACGGACGCGCGTGGACCTGTTCGAGTACCAGGCGAGGGACCTCTTCGCCAAGCACGGTGTACCGGTGCTGGCCGGTGAAGTCATCGACACGCCTGAGGCAGCCCGCGAGGCGACCGAGCGTCTTGGCGGCAAGTCCGTCGTCAAGGCCCAGGTGAAGGTCGGTGGCCGCGGCAAGGCCGGCGGCGTCAAGCTCGCCGCCACCCCGGACGAGGCCGTCGCCCGCGCGACGGACATCCTCGGCATGGACATCAAGGGCCACACGGTCCACAAGGTGATGATCGCCGAGACCGCGCCCGAGATCATCGAGGAGTACTACGTCTCGTACCTCCTCGACCGTACGAACCGCACCTTCCTCGCCATGGCGTCCGTTCAGGGCGGCGTGGAGATCGAGGTCGTCGCGGAAGAAAACCCCGAGGCCCTCGCGAAGGTCCCGGTCGACGCCAACGAAGGCGTGTCGATCGAGAAGGCCCGCGAGATCGTCGCCCAGGCGAAGTTCCCGGCTGAGGTGGCCGAGCAGGTCGCCGAGATCATGGTGACGCTGTGGGACACCTTCATCAAGGAGGACGCCCTCCTCGTCGAGGTCAACCCCCTCGCCAAGGTCGCCTCCGGCAAGGTCATCGCCCTCGACGGCAAGGTGTCCCTGGACGAGAACGCCGAGTTCCGCCAGCCGGACCACGCCGCGCTCGAGGACAAGGACTCGGCCAACCCGCTCGAGGCCGCCGCCAAGGCCAAGAACCTCAACTACGTCAAGCTCGACGGTGAGGTCGGCATCATCGGCAACGGCGCGGGTCTCGTCATGAGCACCCTCGACGTCGTCGCGTACGCCGGTGAGAACCACGGCGGCGTGAAGCCGGCCAACTTCCTCGACATCGGCGGCGGCGCTTCTGCCGCGGTCATGGCGAACGGCCTGGAGATCATCCTGGGCGACCCGGACGTCAAGTCCGTGTTCGTCAACGTCTTCGGTGGCATCACCGCCTGTGACGAGGTCGCCAACGGCATCGTCCAGGCGCTCCAGCTGCTCGCCGACAAGGGCGAGGCTGTGACCAAGCCGCTGGTCGTGCGTCTCGACGGCAACAACGCCGAGCTGGGTCGCAAGATCCTTTCGGATGCCAACCACCCGCTGGTCCAGCGCGTGGACACCATGGACGGCGCGGCCGACAAGGCCGCCGAGCTCGCGGCTGCGAAGTAAGGGACGAGGGACTAAACAGCCATGGCTATCTTCCTCAACAAGGACAGCAAGGTCATCGTCCAGGGCATGACCGGTGCCACGGGTATGAAGCACACCAAGCTCATGCTCGCGGACGGCTCCAACATCGTCGGTGGTGTGAACCCGCGCAAGGCGGGCACGTCCGTCGACATCGACGGCACCGAGATCCCGGTCTTCGGCACGGTCGCCGAGGCGATGGAGAAGACGGGCGCCAACGTGTCCGTCCTCTTCGTGCCGCCGGCCTTCGCGAAGGCCGCCGTCGTCGAGGCGATCGACGCGGAGATCCCCCTCGCGGTCGTCATCACCGAGGGCATCGCCGTCCACGACTCCGCCGCCTTCTGGGCGTACGCGAAGTCGAAGGGCAACAAGACCCGCATCATCGGCCCGAACTGCCCCGGTCTCATCACCCCGGGTCAGTCCAACGCCGGCATCATCCCGGGCGACATCACGAAGCCGGGCCGCATCGGCCTGGTCTCGAAGTCCGGCACGCTGACGTACCAGATGATGTACGAGCTCCGTGACCTCGGCTTCTCGTCCGCCGTCGGCATCGGTGGCGACCCGGTCATCGGTACGACGCACATCGACGCGCTCGCCGCGTTCGAGGCCGACCCCGACACCGACCTGATCGTCATGATCGGCGAGATCGGCGGGGACGCCGAGGAGCGTGCGGCTGACTTCATCGCGAAGAACGTGACGAAGCCGGTCGTCGGCTACGTCGCCGGCTTCACCGCGCCCGAGGGCAAGACCATGGGCCACGCCGGCGCCATCGTCTCCGGCTCCTCCGGCACGGCCGCCGCGAAGAAGGAGGCCCTCGAGGCCGCGGGCGTCAAGGTCGGCAAGACGCCGACCGAGACGGCCAAGCTCGCGCGCGAGATCCTCGCGGGCTGAGCCGACGCCAGACCGTATGCCGGTGGGCCCGCACCCTTTGGGGGGTGCGGGCCCACCGGCGTTCTCCGTCCGGGGCGTCAGCGGTTCTCGGGGACCAGCCGCTCCGGGCCCTTCATCTCCTGGGACCTCAGCCGGGCGCGGAGCTTCACCTCCGCCGCGGAGAGCGGCCCCGGTGCGGCCCTGGGCGGCAGGCCGTGGATGGTCTCCGGCGGTGAGAGGGGAGCCTCGTAGTGGTCCGGGGCCGTGCCCAGCGTCAGGGCGGTCACCCCGATCAGCAGGACCGTGAAGGCGATCGCCGCCCGGGTCCACTGCTGGGCCCGGCGCTCGCCGTACCAGCGGACCGTGCGGGGCTTCGCCGCCCGCAGCCGCTCCGCGCCCGCGAGTTCGGCGAGCCGCCAGTGCAGGTCCTCCGGCGACGCCAGTTCCGGCAGCTTCGCGGTGACGGCCTCGCGCGCGTGCAGCACCCGGTTGGCCGCCGCGGGCGTGCTCGCCTCCGTCTCGGCCGCGGTTTCCGGGAGCCCCAGCCCCACACCGTCGTACAGCACCAGCGTGCGCCGGTACACGGGCGGCAGATCGAGGAGTACGTCGAGCAGGGCGCGGTCCGCGGCCGCGGCGGGCGGTGCCTCCGGATGGCGGTAGCGCGGGCGCAGCCGGTGCCAGGGGGAGAGCGCGTACTCGTAGGCCGTCGCGCGCACCCATCCGGCCGGGTCCCGGTCCACGGCGACCTCGGGCCAGCGGTACCAGGCCTGCTGAAAGGCTCGTTCCACGGACTCGCGGGCGAGTTCGCGCCGCCCGGTCAGCAGATAGGCCTGTCGTACGAGGGCGGGGGCGCAGAACGCGTAGAGCGCGTCGAAGGCCTGAGCGGGTGTCAGGGACGGCTCGGAGAGGCCGGCGGGTCCGTCCTCGGCGAGATGCTCCTCGAGGAGCATCTCCTCGGCCAGGTGCCGCGCAGATCGCTCCCCGGCTCGGGCGGAACGTTTCCTTCCCGCGGCGGCCCGCTCCCCGGGGACGGCGATGGCCGGTTCCCCGCGGTCGACGGTGGCCGGTTCCCCGCAGGCGGCGGCCCCCACCAGCTCGGACCCGATTTCCTCCTGAGGGATGCTCACCTCCGCCCGGACGCGGGCCGGATCGGTCGTGAGGAGCCTTGTGTACGCCTCCCGCATGTGCCCGCGCGGGGCCGAACGGCCGGTCTCCCACGAGCGCACCGTCGCCCGGCTGACGCCGAGCCGGGTCGCCACGTCGGTCTGGGTCAGCGACTGTTCCTCGCGCAGACGGCGGCGCTCCTTGGGCGCCGGCAGCGGGGTGGCGGGGCTCTGTGTCACGTCGGGTTCCACAGATTGCCCCTTCGTACGAAAAAGTACATAACTGCATATTGAGCGACACATCCGGGGTTCGCCTGTTACGACGGGAAAGCGCGTGTCGTTGGGAACATGAGGGCCGTGACCCAAATCACCGACCGCAGGCTCTCGTTGTCGCACCTGCTCACCCGGATGCGCGACCGATCACCCGGACTGGCCGCGAGCCTCCTGGGCGGCGTCCTCGCCGCGGGGCTGGGGCTCGCCTCGTTCGCCGTACTCGTCATGGTCCTGTGGATCAGCTCGCCATATCCGGACAGCGGTCCGGGCGGGGCGCTGCATGCCGCCGCCGCCCTCTGGCTGCTCGCCCACGGCGTGGAGCTGATCCGCACCGACACCCTGTCAGGCCTGCCGATGCCGGTGGGTGTGACTCCTCTTCTTCTCCTCGCCCTTCCGGTGTGGCTGCTGCACCGGGCCGCACGGGAGGCGGCCGACGTCACGGCGGCGTCGTCGCCGCGTACCGCGTGGGCCGGCGTCGTGGCCGGCTATCTGTCCGTCGCCTGGGCCGCGGTCCTGTACGCCTCGGGCGGGACGCTGCGTCCCTCCTGGGCCTGGGCGGCGATCTGCCTCCCGCTCCTCGCGGTGATCGCCGCGGGTGCGGGGGTCTGGACGGCGTACGGGCGCCCGTGGGGACCGAGGCCGTTCCGGGGGAAGCGGGCGGCGAAGATCCTTCCGCCCGCCGGGGGGCGTCCCCTCGGAGGGCGTCCGGTCTCGGCCGTACGCCGTCTCGTCACCGCCGACGACCGGGTGCTCGGCGGCGCCGCGCGGGCCGCCGCGGCCGGGGTCGCGGTCCTCGTCGGAGGCGGGGCCCTGCTCGTGGCGACGTCGCTCGTGTGGCACGGCGACACGGCTCGCGCCTCGTTCGTCCAGCTCACCGGGGGGTGGTCGGGCCGGTTCGCCGTACTCCTGCTGTGCCTGGTCCTGGTGCCGAACGCGGCCGTGTGGGGGGCCGCTTACGGACTCGGACCCGGTGTCGTCCTGAGCGCGGGTCATGTCGCCGGCCCACTCACCGCGACCGTCCCGGGGGCGCACGCATCGACCGAGCTGCTCCCCGCGTTTCCGCTGCTCGCGGCACTGCCGCAGGCGGGATCGGGCGCGCCGTCGGTCTGGCTGAGCGGGCTGGTGCCGCTGGCCGCCGGTGTGACGGTGGCGTGGTTCACGGTGAAGGCGGGGGCCGCGCAGGGAGTCCCGGGCCGGGAGGAGCCCTGGCCGCTCGGGCGGACGGTGACCGCCGTGTCGATCGCCGCCGGATGGTGCGGTGTCGCGCTCGGTGTGCTCGCCGGGCTGGCCGGCGGGCCGCTGGGAGTCCGCGCCCTGACCCATTTCGGGCCGGTGTGGTGGCAGGTGGGGCCCGCTACGGCGCTGTGGACGGCGGTCGTCGGGATTCCCGTCGCGGCGGGCGCGGCCGCATGGAGGGACCGGGGACGGGCGGCCGTCAGGCGTGCGGGTGCCCGCCGGGACAGGCGCGCGATCGGGCGGACTGCGTGGCTCAGGGCGCGTGCCTGGACGCCGTGGCGAGGGAACGCCTCCGCGATGCCGATGCCGACGCCGGTTCCGCTCCAGGGGTCGCGGTCCGGCGCCGGCCGGGTCGAGCCCGGGGTGCTGGAGTCCGTCATCGAGAGCTTCGACCCGTACGAGTCGTACGACCCCGACGACTCCTACGACCCGTTCGAGCCGTACGACCCGCTGCCGGGGGAGGCCACGCCGGGCACCTGGTACGGGGATCTGTCGAGAGAGACCCGCTGGGAGGCCCTGAGGAAGGCGAGCGGGTCTCCCGAGCCGGACGGGCCGGACGGGCCGAAGGGGCCGGAGAGTCCGGAGGACCGGAAGGGCCCGGCGGACGAGGGGAATCCGTACGAGAGCCCCCAGAGTCCCGAGGGGTAGGGCTCCGGGTCCGGGGGCGGGCCGGAGGATTCGGGCCCGGACGCCATGGGGACAGCTCGCCCGCTGACCCGGGACCGTTTCCCGACCACGAGGGTCCGGGCGGTTCCGGCGGGTTCCGCCGGGCTCCGGGGAGCCCGGCGGCGGACCGGCCTCCTGCCCGGCGAGGCACCGGCCTCCTGCCCGGCGACGGAGCCGGGCGGGAGGCGGGGCGTCAGTTGTGGGTGCCCAGCAGTCCGCGCAGGTCCTTCGGCAGAAGGTCGTTGCAGGACTGCTTGGCGGCGTTCGTCAGCGCGTCGTTCGTGCAGGAGTAGAAGTCGCTGTAGACGAGGTGGGCCGTGAAGACCCCGGCGACCAGCACGATGGCCAGCGACGCGGTCACGATGCCGCTCACCGCGGCCGTCATCTGCGGGCGATTGTTCGGATCGGGTGCCGGGGCGTCCGGGTTCGCCGCGCGGGCCTTGGAACGCAGCGCGCTGCCGCCCCAGTAGAGGGCGAGCGCGCCGAGCAGCAGCGCCACATACGGCCAGCCGAAGAGGACGAAGAAGAACGCCCACATGCCGGAGAGCAGCGCGTACCGGGCGCGGCGCTGGGCCGGGTCCGTCGGGTCCCAGCGCATGCCCCCGCCGGGCGTGCCGCCCGGACCTTCGGGACCGTCCTGCCCCTGCCCCTGCCCCTGCGGCGCGCCCGGCCGGTCGCCGAAACCGCCGCCGCTTGAAGGTCCGGGCTGCCGGTCGCTCCACTGGCTGCCCCACGGGGAGTTGCCGGGGTCCTGCTGTCCGTCCCCGCCGCTCTCGCCGGAGCCCTGTCCGGGCCGGCGCGGCTGCCAGGGCCGGTCGGGTGTCCCCTCCGGCGGCGGCGCGAACGGGTTGTCGTCCTGGCCGGAGGGAGAGGCCGGGCCGGCAGGGGGAGTGCCGGGCGCGTCGGGGCCGTGCTCTTCCGAGGGGCCGCCGCCTCCTCCCGCCGAGCCGCCGTCGTTCCCGTCCGCGGAGCCGGGCCCGCCTGTGGAGCCGTCCCCGCCCGATTTCGGCGGGGTGGACGAAGGACGCCGCTCGCGCAGCAGGAGCGGAGGGAGTCGGAGACTGCGGTCCGGCATCAGGTGAGCGTCTTCCCCTTGGTGGTTCTGGCAGGCGTGTCCACACGGTTTGGCCGCTCGTTACGCGCGCCCCGAGCCGGTCCTCCCGGGCTGACGCCTCGGGCCGGTCCGCCCCGGACAGACGTCCCGAGCTTCGCACTCCGGACTCGCGCCCCGAGCTTCGTACCCCCGGACACACGCTCCGGATGTCTCCGGGGCCCGTGTCACAGGTGGTGCCGGGGCCACGCCCCGGACGTTCGTCCTCGTCCCAGGTCAACGTCCCGCGCGCGCAGGGCGTTCCCCGTGCCGGAGGCGTCCCCGGGTGGATCCTCCCCAGACGCTACCTTCCGGCCTCGCCCCCGTCCCGTGGGGGCCGCCCGGTGTGCCGGTATCGTTGCTGACGGTCGGCCGCTTCGTAGACTTCCCCGTATCCCGGGGCGCGAAGCATTCGTACGACCGTACAAACGCTCCCCCGAGAAAGGGCCCTCTCGTGGCCAAGACCAAGCGCCTCGTCGTGCTGGTCTCCGGATCAGGTACGAATCTGCAGGCACTGCTCGACGCCGTCGCGGAGGCGGGCCCGGCGGCCTACGGTGCCGAGATCGTGGCCGTCGGCGCCGACCGGGACGGCATCGAGGGGCTCGCGCGGGCCGAGCGTGCCGGGCTCCCGACCTTCGTGCGCAAGGTCAGGGACCACGGCAGCCGGGACGAGTGGGACCAGGCACTGGCCGAGGCGACCGCCGCGTACGAGCCCGACCTCGTCGTCTCCGCCGGGTTCATGAAGATCGTGGGCAAGGAATTCCTCGCCCGGTTCGGCGGCCGGTTCGTCAACACGCATCCCGCGCTGCTCCCCAGTTTTCCCGGCGCCCACGGCGTCCGTGACGCGCTCGCGTACGGAGCCCGGGTCACCGGCTGCACCGTCCACTTCGTCGACGACGGCGTCGACACCGGACCGATCATCGCCCAGGGCGTGGTCGAGATCCGCAACGAGGACGACGAGAGCGCTCTGCACGAGCGCATCAAGGAAGTCGAGCGAAGGCTGCTCGTCGATGTCGTGGGGCGGCTCGCCCGCAACGGCTATCGCATCGAGGGACGAAAGGTAGTTATCCAGTGACCGCCGACAGCACAGTCACGGCCGAGAGCACCGAGGGCACCAAGCGGGTCATCCGTCGCGCGCTCGTCAGCGTGTACGACAAGACCGGTCTCGAGGAGCTGGCCCGCGGGCTGCACGCGGCCGGCGTCGAGCTCGTCTCCACCGGGTCCACCGCCGCGAAGATCGCCGCGGCCGGGGTGCCCGTCACCAAGGTGGAGGAGCTCACCGGCTTCCCCGAGTGCCTGGACGGCCGGGTCAAGACCCTGCACCCCAAGGTCCACGCCGGGATCCTCGCCGATCTGCGCCTGGAGAGCCACCGGCAGCAGCTCGCCGAGCTCGGCGTCGAGCCGTTCGACCTCGTCGTCGTCAACCTCTACCCGTTCCGGGAGACGGTCGAGTCCGGGGCGAGCCCCGACGAGTGCGTCGAGCAGATCGACATCGGCGGTCCCTCGATGGTCCGCGCGGCGGCCAAGAACCACCCCTCCGTCGCCGTCGTCACCAGCCCCGACCGCTACGGCGACGTCCTCGGCGCCGTCCAGCACGGCGGCTTCGACCTGCACACCCGTAAGCGGCTCGCCGCCGAGGCCTTCCAGCACACGGCCGCGTACGACGTCGCCGTCGCCTCCTGGTTCGCCTCCTCGTACGCGCCGGCCGACGACTCCGGGTTCCCCGACTTCCTCGGTGCCACCTGGGAGCGCGCGCACACCCTCCGGTACGGCGAGAACCCGCACCAGCCCGCCGCGCTCTACACCTCCGGCACGGGCGGTCTCGCCGAGGCCGAGCAGCTGCACGGCAAGGAGATGTCGTACAACAACTACACGGACACGGACGCCGCGCGCCGTGCCGCGTACGACCACGAGGACCCCTGCGTCGCGATCATCAAGCATGCCAACCCGTGCGGGATCGCCGTCGCGTCGAATGTCGCCGAGGCGCACCGCAAGGCGCACGCCTGTGACCCGCTGTCCGCGTTCGGCGGTGTGATCGCGGTCAACCGCCCGGTCACCAAGGAGATGGCCGAGCAGGTCGCGGAGATCTTCACCGAGGTCATCGTCGCGCCCGAGTACGAGGACGGCGCCCTCGAAGTCCTCACCAAGAAGAAGAACATCCGCGTGCTGCGGGCCCACAAGGCCCCGGCCGCCCCCGTCGAGATCAAGCCCGTCGACGGCGGCGCGCTGCTCCAGGTCACCGACCGGCTCCAGGCCGACGGCGACAACCCGGCGAGCTGGACCCTGGCCACCGGTGACACCCTCAGCGAGGGCGAGCTCGACGAGCTGGCCTTCGCCTGGCGCGCCTGCCGCGCGGTGAAGTCCAACGCGATCCTGCTCGCCAAGGACGGCGCCTCGGTCGGCGTCGGCATGGGCCAGGTCAACCGGGTCGACTCCGCGAAGCTCGCGGTCGAGCGGGCGGGCGCCGAGCGTGCCCGTGGCTCGTACGCCGCCTCGGACGCGTTCTTCCCGTTCCCCGACGGCCTGGAGATCCTCGCCGACGCGGGCGTCAAGGCCGTGGTCCAGCCCGGCGGCTCGGTCCGCGACGAGCTGGTCGTGGAGGCCGCGAAGAAGGCCGGCGTCACGATGTACTTCACCGGTACGCGCCACTTCTTCCACTGATCCGGTTCCACTGATCCGGTTCCGGTGATCCGGTGAACCGGTGATCCGGGCCCACCGAGCCGGCAGGAAACGCGAGGGCCGTGTCCCCCCTGGTACGGGGTGGACACGGCCCTCGGTGCGCAGCGGACGTTCAGTAGCGGGGGCGGTTGAACCACGCGGCGCCGGACGGCGCGATCATCGCCGCCGCCATCACGCCGCCGAAGCCGATCCACAGCAGCGAGAACACCAGCGCCGCCGAGGAGCTGGCGTTCGCCGCGTTGATAAGGCCGAGGACGCCGAACAGGGAGCCCAGGATGCCGTACACCATGGTGGTGATACGGATGCCCTGGCCGCCTCTGGTGAACTTGACGCCCAGCGTGATCGACAGACCCGCGAGGGCCAGGAAGAGCAGCGCGATCACGAAGATGATGCCCGCGGAGTCGTGGCCGATGTTGGACAGGCCGTTGTTGCCGAAGGTGTCCTCGCCCGCGTTGGACGCGTCGTTGATCGTGGCGGCACCGAAGATGGCGAAGATGCCGATCAGGATCTGGACGCCCGCCACGATGTAGAGCAGCACGCGGGCGGTCACCATCAGGCCCGGCATGGTCTGCGGCATCATGTTGCCGCCCGGGTAGCCGGGGTACGCGGGCTGCTGCGGGTAGCCGTAGCCCTGCGGGGGCACGCTCGGCGGGGCCTGCGGGTACCCGTAGCCCGGAGGAGCGGCCGGCGGTGCGGCGGGAGGCTGCTGCGGCGGCGGGCCGTAAGGGTTGTTCGGGTCGCCGAAACTCATGGCGGGGTTCCTCCGTTGCCTGGTGCGGGGACTACGCGCGGCACGGTTCGGAGGAATTTCTACAGAGCGGTCCGTCCCCCCGGTACTGCCCGCGGCACTGTATGTGCTCATCGTTCTTTAGCAGTCTCTTACTTGTCCAGCGCGATTCCGTATGTGTTGTCCAAGTGCAACATGAGTGATCATGGCCGGATACGGGCGAATCGGTCGTCCGGCGGCTGCCGGGAGGCCGCCGCGAGGCCGCTGAAGTGCGGCGGAAGGGCAGCGGGGCGGGCCGTTCCGTGGTTGCCGCGGCCCCGGATTGGGACCTGGGCCGCGTCATCCGGGAGGATGGGGGTCATGACCGCCCAGATTCTCGATGGCAAGGCCACCGCAGCCGCGATCAAGTCCGACCTGACCGTCCGCGTGGCGGCCCTGAAGGAGAAGGGCGTCACGCCCGGCCTCGGGACGGTCCTGGTCGGGGACGACCCCGGAAGCCAGAAGTACGTAGCGGGCAAGCACCGCGACTGTGCCCAGGTCGGCATTGCCTCCATCCAGCGCGAACTGCCCGCCACCGCCACGCAGGAAGAGATCGAGGCGGTGGTCCGCGAGCTGAACGAGGACCCCGCCTGCACCGGCTACATCGTCCAGCTGCCGCTCCCCAAGGGCATCGACGAGAACCGCATCCTGGAACTGATGGACCCGGACAAGGACGCGGACGGCCTGCACCCGATGAACCTCGGGCGTCTCGTCCTCAACGAGCCCGCCCCGCTGCCCTGCACCCCCAACGGCGTCCTCACGCTCCTGCGCCGCTACGGCGTGGAGATCAAGGGTGCCGAGGTCGTGGTCGTCGGCCGCGGTGTCACCATCGGGCGCCCGATGCCGCTGCTGCTGACGCGGCGCAGCGAGAACGCCACGGTCACCCAGTGCCACACCGGTACCCGTGACCTCTCCGCGCACCTCAAGCGCGCCGACATCATCGTCGCCGCCGCCGGCTCCGCGCACCTCATCCGGGCCGAGGACGTGAAGCCGGGCGCCGCCGTCCTCGACGTCGGTGTCTCGCGCAGCGCCGAGGGCAAGATCGTCGGCGACGTCCACCCGGACGTGGCCGAGGTCGCCGCCTGGATCTCCCCGAACCCGGGCGGTGTCGGCCCGATGACCCGGGCCCAGCTGCTCGTCAACGTGGTGGAAGCGGCGGAGCGCAGTGTCGGCTGACGGCAACACCAACGAGTCCGGGGCCGGCGCGGGGCGCGCCGGCACCGAGTCGGCTGTGCGGGAGGCGGAGTTGAAGACCGAGGCGAAGCCGGGTCCTGGGGCCGAGGCAGGTACCGGGGCTGGGGCTGGTACCGGGGCTGAGGCTGAGGGCCGGGCTGAGGTCGCGGCCGGGGTCCGGTCCGTAGCCGGGGCCGAGGCTGCGACCGAGAGCAAGGCCGAGTCTGTGGCTGAGGCCGCGGGTGGGGCTGGGTCTGTGTCCGAGGACGAGGGCGAGTCTGAGGCTGTGGGCGGGGCTGGGTCTGGGTCTGTGTCCGAGGACGAAGCCGAGTCTGATGCTGCGGGCGGGTCTGAGGCTGAGGCTGAGGACGGGGCTACCGTCCGGGACGCGATCAGCGCGCCCGATGCCCAGGGGAAGCCGCGGCGCGTCACTCGGCGCTTCCCGCTCTTCACGCGCGACACTGCACGTCCCGAGGGCGGCGGCCGGGCGGCGTCCGGGGACGCCCCGGCGCCCGCGCGCCAGTGGCCCATCCTCACCGTGCTGTCCGCCGTCGCGCTCGGCCTGCTGCTCACCGCGCTCGACGTGTTCCGCGTCGGCACGATCCTGATCGGCGCCGCGCTGCTCGCGGGTGCCGTGATGCGATGGATGCTGCCCAGCGTCGGCATGCTCGCGGTCCGCTCCCGCTTCACGGACATGCTCACCTACAGCGTCCTGGGCGTCGCCATCGTGGTGCTCGCGCTGATGGCCCAGCCCAACCCGTGGCTGGTGATCCCGTTCCTGGACGACACCCTGCATTTCACGGTCCGCTGAGCCCGGGCCGGCTTGCGTGCCGGCCCGGCTGTGCGTGCCGGTGGTCCGTCCTCTCCTTCGGGGAGGGCGGGCCTCGTCGTTTCCGTGACCTTCACGTCTGCGTCCGGATCTGCGTCCACGTCCACGCGCGTGGTTCGGGTTCTCGTTCCGGAAACGACGGCGGCCCGTCCTCTCCCCCGAGTCAAGGACGGGCCGCGGTCGGGCGAGTGTTCCGCCCGGGGTCAACCCTTGTGCACGAGTACGTGCCGTTCAACAGCTCGCGGTCCCCTGTGGCACGGAAGTGACCATTCCGGCACGGTGTGCGCGCCGTATGACGGGAACCGTTCAACTCTGGCTGGCAGAAGGGGCGTTGACCTCTTGATCCACCGCCCTCTGCCCTCCCGTCCGCGCCGGTGGAACACTGGACCGTGGCCCGGCGGGCGTGCGACGACAATTGGGCACGTTCCGGGGGAAGTAGGGGGAAATGAATGGCTCGTTGGAAGGCCCTGCCGGATGAACTCGATCCGCGGGTCACGGAGTTCGTCGGTCAGCTGCGACTGCTCGTCGACCGGAGCGGCTTGGGCATCGCGGCGGTGGCCGACCGCACGGGCTACAGCAGGACCTCCTGGGAGCGCTACCTGAACGGCGGGCTGCTCGCGCCCAAGGGAGCGGTCGTCGCGCTGGCCGAGGCGACCGGGGCCAGTCCCGTGCATCTGGCGACGATGTGGGAGCTGGCCGAGCGTGCCTGGAGCCGTTCGGAGATGCGTCACGACTCGACGATGGAGGCGATACGGGTGTCCCGGGCGCGCGCCGCGCTGGGGGAGTTCGGGCCGCCTTCGGCCAAGAAGGGCGGCTGGGGGGCTGTCGAGGGCGAGGGCGGGGGCGAGGTTGGGAGCGGAGGGCCTGAGCCGGAGGACGCGCGGCCCGCGGGTGCCGGCTCCGCCCGGCGGAAGCGGCGACTGACCGTGTTCCTCACCGGTGTCGTGGGGGTCCTGGTCGTTGGCGCGGCCGCCGTCTACCTCACCCGGGGCGGGGAGAAGAAGGACGCGGGCGGTACGCCGAAGACGCCGGCGGCCTCCGTGAGCGCTCGGCCCGATCTGCCGCCCGGGGTGAAGTGCAGTGGGGCCTCGTGCACCGGGAAGGACCCCGAGACCATGGGCTGCGGCGGCCGGCTGACCACGACGACGACCAGTGTGACGGTGGGGACCACGCTGGTGGAGGTGCGGTACAGCAAGACGTGCGGGGCGGCTTGGGCCCGGGCCACGCGGGCGGGAGCGGGGGACCGGGTCGAGGTGTCCTCGGGGGGAGCGGCGACGCAGACGGCTGTGGCGGGCGCGGACGTGTACACGTACACGCCGATGGTCGCTGTGAAGGTCGCCGGTTCCGCGAAGGCTTGCGCGGTGCTCAGGTCGGGGCAGCGGGGGTGCACCTCGTAGCGGGTGCGCTCGCGCCGGCGTTCGGTGCCTGTGCCTGTGCCGGTGCCGGTGCTGGGCAACGGTGTTGTGCGGCCCGCGGTTCCGGTCCGGTGGTTGGGTCGGGGCCGTGCCGGTGCATCAGCCCGTCGCCGTTGGGTGAGGCGTGAGCGTCGGTGGCGACGGGCATTGATGTACCGGCACGGCCCCTTCCGTGCGTTTCCGGCTGCGGGAGCGTTTCCGGCTGCGGCTTCGGCTGCGTGGTGGCTTGGTGGGGGACCTTCGGTGCTTGAGGTGTGGGGGTCGGAAGGTGCTTTGGTGGTGGGTGGAGAAAACTTCGGGTTTGGGGGATTGAGCTGGTTCTGAGGGGGCAGGCGGACCGTACCCCCACGGGATCCGGCGCTGTCGGGAAGGGGGGAGATCCCTTCCCGGAGTTCCTGGTACCCCCTTTGGCGGTCGCCGAGTTCACCCTCTCCCGAGCCCGGCGACCGCCCACCCGGGGGATCCGCGGGGCATCTGTGGGGTGGGCCACACGGACCCTGACGTCCGGCGTCCCGGATGCGCGATAGCCTGGCGGCGGATCTCTCTTGACGCCGAGAGATCGATCATCGGAACCTTTGATCGATCATTGCGGTGGTTGCAGGGGACGATCCTGCACCCGGGGCAGGGACGCCCCACCGCCAGCTGTCATACGGAGAACGCCATGACTCGCACTCCCGTGAACGTCACCGTCACCGGCGCGGCCGGCCAGATCGGTTACGCCCTGCTCTTCCGCATCGCCTCCGGCCAGTTGCTCGGCGCGGACGTGCCGGTCAAGTTGCGCCTCCTGGAGATCACGCCGGCGCTGAAGGCCGCCGAGGGCACCGCCATGGAGCTCGACGACTGCGCCTTCCCGCTCCTTCAGGGCATCGACATCACGGACGACCCGAACGTCGCCTTCGACGGCACCAACGTCGGTCTGCTCGTCGGCGCCCGCCCCCGCACCAAGGGCATGGAGCGCGGCGACCTGCTCTCGGCCAACGGCGGCATCTTCAAGCCGCAGGGCAAGGCCATCAACGACAACGCCGCGGACGACGTCAAGATCCTGGTCGTCGGTAACCCGGCGAACACGAACGCGCTGATCGCCCAGGCCGCCGCTCCGGACGTACCCGCCGAGCGCTTCACCGCGATGACCCGTCTGGACCACAACCGCGCGCTGACCCAGCTCGCGAAGAAGACGGGCACCACGGTCGCCGACATCCAGCGTCTGACCATCTGGGGCAACCACTCGGCCACCCAGTACCCCGACATCTTCCACGCCTCGGTCGCCGGCAAGAACGCCGCCGAGGTCGTGAACGACGAGAAGTGGCTGGCCGAGGAGTTCATCCCGACCGTCGCCAAGCGTGGCGCGGCGATCATCGAGGCCCGTGGCGCGTCCTCGGCCGCCTCGGCCGCCAACGCCGCCATCGACCACGTCCACACCTGGGTCAACGGCACGGCGGACGGCGACTGGACCTCCATGGGTATCCCGTCGGACGGTTCGTACGGTGTGCCGGAGGGCCTCATCTCCTCCTTCCCCGTCACCACGAAGGACGGCCGCTACGAGATCGTCCAGGGCCTGGACATCAACGAGTTCTCCCGCAGCCGCATCGATGCCTCCGTGAAGGAGCTCGAGGAGGAGCGCGAGGCGGTCCGCGCCCTCGGCCTGATCTGATCCGACGCGAACCGAGTTGAGCTGAGCCGGACCGCTGTCCGGCCGGCTGCGCTCGGCGGCGTTCGTTCCGCAGCAGTACCGGCGATGCCCGGGTGGTGAACACCACCCGGGCATCGGTGTGTTCGGGGCATTGGGCGTATGGAAAGTACGTAGCGAACGTATGTGCTTTGTCGCCATAAAGAGGGGTGCCGATGGCGGAATCCTCACTATCGTCGTTACGTACGGTCCGCCGGGGGGCGGGGCAGGGCAGGGGTTCGGCGGGAAACGTGCCGAGATCGGGGCGTCGGGTGGGGCCGACGGGGAGCGGGGGGTGACGGGATGGCGCAGCGATGGGACGCGGACCGGCGGCAATGGGTCGACGACGGTACGGGCCTGCCGGACGGTGGAGTTCAGGACGGTGCGGACGCCGGCGGAGTTCCGCCGGCCGGGGATCAGCAGTGGTGGGCGGCGGCCACCCAGGCGGGTCCGCCGCGGCCTGACGTCCATCCGCCCGCGGGCGCGGCGCCGCCACATCCGCCGCAGCCGCCGCAACACCATCAGCAGCAGTGGGCCCAGTCGCAGCAGCAGGCCCAGGCCGCCTGGTCGCACCAGCAGTCGCAGCCGCAGACGTGGCCCGGCGGTTTCGTGCCGCCGGGTGGCGGTGGCCGGCCGCCGGGGTCCGGTGACTCGCGGCGGCTGATTCTGGTGATCGTGGCCGTGGCCGTCCTCGCGGGCGGTGTGGGCGGCGGACTCTGGGCGATTACCCGGGGCGACTCGACGAGGCATCCGGACGCGCACGCGTCCAGTCCCTCGGTCACCGTCCCGGCGACCCAGCCCGGGGTGATCCCGGGCACCTCGAACACCTCCGGCGGTGAGGGCACGTACACCGCTCCGGCCGTGACCACCGCACCGGCGCCGGCTCCCGGGTACAGCCGCTCGGTCGATCCGGTCGGCTACACCGTGGACGTGCCGGCCGGCTGGGGGCGTGAGGAGAAGCAGGGCAAGTTGGCGCCCGTCGTCACGTACACGGCACCCGGCGGTGACCGCAGCCTCCTGGTGTTCGAGATCAAGGAGGACTCCGTGTCGGAGTCCTCGGCGCAGGCCCAGTCCATCGCGGAGGGAGCCCGGGGCTACCAGTACCTGGACCGGCGGAGCGGCGCAGACTGGACGGAGTTCAGCTACCGCTACGACAGCAAGGAGAAGGGGCCCACCCAGAACATCGACCACCGTTTCCAGGCCGCCGACGGTACGCCGTACGCCATCGTCGCCAGCAGCCCACCGGGCACGGACATGACCGAGCAGCTCACGACAGCCGTGAACTCCTTCTGCCCGACCGGGTCCGCCTGCGCGAACCTCACCTGAGAAGCGGGACGCCTACCGCGCGGGCGGTTCCTGCGTGGTGCCGGGCAGCCGCTTCTCGAACCAGTGCGCCGCGTACACGTTGTCGTCGTACCGCGGGATCTCCGTGTATCCGCACGCCCGGTACATCCGCTGGGCCTCGGTGAGCGCGGAGTGCGTGTCGAGTCGTACGACGCTGAACCCGCGCTCCGCGGCCCGCTGTTCGAGTCCGTCGAGGATGCGGCGTCCGAGGCCGAGCCGACGGGCCCCGGCGTCCACCCAGACATGGCGGATCTCGCCCGCCCGGGGACCCAGACGCCGCAGCGCGCCGCAGCCCACGGGCCGGCCCTCCTCGTAGGCGACGAGGAAGGCGCCCGCGTCGCCCGACACCTCGTGGGGCCGGACGAGGGTGGCGGGGTCGAAGCCCTCGGGGAACCGTTCGTCGATGTCGGCGGCGTACGCGTCCAGGCAGGCGCGGGCGTCGGGGGAGGCGCCGTCGACGGTCTCGACGGTGATCGTGGCGAGCCGGAGCAGCCGGTGCGCCGTGTCCAGGGCCGCGGTCAGCTCCGCCCGGTGGTGCGGGCCGAGACCGCTGAGCAGCCCTTCGGCCAGCGTGTCGGCCAGCCGGTTCTGCTCCTTGATCTCGGCCTGCCCGGCGGCCGTGAGCCCGGCGACCCGCAGTCTGGTGTCACCGGGGTGGACGCTCGTCCGGACGAGGCCCTGGCTCTCAAGGGCCCGCACCATCCGGCTCAAGTACCCGGCGTCCAGGCCGAGTCGGGCCCGGAGCTCGCGCAGTGAGGCTCCCGCCCCGCCGATCTCGAACAGCAGCCGGGCCTCGCCGAGCGGGCGGTCCTGGCCGAGGTAGTGGTCGTCGAGGGCTCCGATGCGCCGCGTGAAGTAGCGGTTGAACCGCCGCAGCGCCGTCACCTGGTCCGTGGTCTCCGAGTCCGTCGGCACCGGCTCCATCTTCTTTCGATCCCACGCCTGCCGCCTTTTCCTTTGACTTTAGTCAAAGGAAAAGGGGCTGTCCATCGCCCGCCCTCGTCCCTTTTCGGATGATTTATCAGTGACCCGGCGCACTTCGGGTGACGGCCGCGCATGTGGCGGGGGCCGAGGGGCAGGTGCTTACAGCTCACGGGGGCGACACCCCCGTGACACAGGGGGATCGAACAGGAACGGAAGGCAACACCGACCATGGCAGGACAGCAGGCGGAACAGCAGGCGCGGCAGCAGGCGGAACAGCGGGTGGAGCAGACCATCCACGTGGGCGGCGAGTGGCGTGCGGCGCTCTCCGGAGCGACACGCGAGATCCTCGACCCCGCCGATGCCGAGCCCTTCGCCGTGGTCGCGGAGGGGGACGAGAAGGACGCGGACCTCGCTGTCGCCGCCGCGCGCCGCGCCTTCGACGAGGGACCCTGGCCGCACACCCCCGTCACCGAGCGCGCCGCCCTGCTGCGTCGCGTGGCCGGCCTCCTGGTCCGTGACCGCGAGGCGCTCGGGCTGCTCGAAAGCCGTGACGCGGGAAAGACGCTGGAGGAGGGGCGCGTCGACATCGACTGTGTCGCCGACGCCTTCCGCTACTTCGCCGACCTCGTGGTGGGGGAGGGCGGCGGGCGGGTCGTGGACGCCGGTTCGGCCGATGTCCACAGCGTGGTCGTGCACGAGCCCGTCGGCGTGTGCGCCCTGATCACCCCCTGGAACTACCCGCTGCTGCAAGCCAGTTGGAAGATCGCCCCGGCCCTCGCCGCCGGCAACACCTTTGTCGTCAAGCCGAGCGAGATCACCCCGCTGACGACCGTCGCCCTGCTCCGGCTGCTGGCCGAGGCGGGCCTCCCCGACGGTGTCGCGGGTCTCGTCACCGGCCCGGGACACACCGTCGGCGCCCGCCTCGCCGAGCACCCCGACGTCGACCTCGTCTCCTTCACCGGCGGCCTGGCCAGCGGTACGAAGGTGGCGCGCGCCGCCGCCGACACGGTCAAGAAGGTCGCGCTCGAACTCGGCGGCAAGAACCCCAACGTCGTCTTCGCCGACGCCTGCGCCACCGAGGAGGGTTTCGACACCGCCGTCGACCAGGCCCTCAACGCCGCCTTCATCCACAGCGGTCAGGTCTGTTCGGCCGGTTCCCGGCTCATCGTCGAGGAGTCGGTGCGCGAACGCTTCGTCGCCGAACTCGCCCGCAGGGCAGGCGCGATCCGGCTCGGCCGCGGCACCGGGGACGGCGTCGAGTGCGGGCCGCTGGTCTCCGAGGCACAGCGCGCGAAGACCGAGGCGTACGTCGCCTCCGCGCTGGCCGAGGGCGCGGTCCTGCGGGCCGGCGGCAAGCGGCCCGAACCGTCCGAAGTCCGGCCAGCCACGGGCTACTTCTACGAGCCGACCGTGCTCGACCAGTGCCACCGCGGGATGCGGGTCGTGCGCGAGGAGGTCTTCGGGCCCGTCCTGACCGTGGAGACGTTCGCCACCGAGGACGAGGCCGTCGCGCTCGCCAACGACACCGAGTACGGGCTCGCGGGCGCCGTCTGGACCACCGACGCCGGCCGTGCCCGCCGTGTCGCGGGGCGGCTGCGCCACGGCACCGTCTGGATCAACGACTTCCACCCCTACCTCCCGCAGGCGGAGTGGGGCGGCTTCGGCCGCAGCGGCGTCGGGCGCGAACTGGGCCCCGCCGGGCTCGCCGAGTACCGCGAGAGCAAGCACATCTACCAGAACCTCGCTCCGAAGCCTGTCCGCTGGTTCACCGGCTGACCCACTCCGGCACCCGGCAAACACCCCCACTTTCCAAGGCCTTTGGGAGCACCCCTTCATGTCCCAGCACGAGAACACGTATGACTACGTCGTCATCGGCGGCGGTACGGCGGGCTCCGTGATCGCGTCACGCCTCACCGAGAACCCGGATGTCACGGTCGCCGTCATCGAGGGCGGCCCCAGCGACGTGGGGCGCGAGGACGTCCTCACCCTGCGCCGCTGGATGGGCCTGCTCGGCGGGGAGCTCGACTACGACTACCCGACCACCGAGCAGCCACGCGGCAACTCGCACATCCGGCACAGCCGCGCCCGGGTGCTCGGCGGCTGCTCGTCGCACAACACGCTGATCGCGTTCAAGCCGCTGCCGTCCGACTGGGACGAGTGGGAGGCGGCCGGCGCCAAGGGCTGGGGCGCGGTGCCGATGGAGGAGTACTACGCGCGGCTCCTGAACAACATCGTCCCCGTCGACGAGAAGGACCGGAACGCCATCGCGAGGGACTTCGTGGCCGCCGCCCGGTCCGCCCTCGACGTGCCGCTGGTGGAGGGCTTCAACCGGCAGCCGTTCACGGAGGGCGCCGGCTTCTTCGACCTCGCCTATCACCCCGAGGACAACAAGCGGTCGAGTGCCTCGGTCGCCTATCTGCACCCGGTGATGGACGAGCGGCTCAACCTGACGCTCCTGCTGGAGACTTGGGCGTACAAGCTGGAACTCGACGGCAAGCGCGTCACCGGCGTGCACGTCCGCACGAAGGGCGACGAGGAGGTTCTCGTCCGCGCGCGCCGCGAGGTGCTGCTGTGCGCGGGCGCCGTCGACTCGCCGCGGCTGCTGCTGCACTCCGGCATCGGGCCCGCCGGTGACCTGGAGGAGCTGGACATCCCCGTCGTGCACGATCTGCCGGGCGTCGGCGAGAACCTGCTCGACCACCCCGAGTCGGTGATCGTCTGGGAGACGAACGGACCGATCCCGGAGAACTCCGCGATGGACTCCGACGCGGGCCTGTTCGTGCGCCGTGACCCCGAACAGCCGGGCCCCGACCTGATGTTCCACTTCTACCAGATCCCCTTCACGGACAATCCGGAGCGCATCGGCTACGAACGTCCCGCGCACGGAGTCTCGATGACCCCCAACATCCCCAAGCCGCGCAGCCGCGGCCGTCTTTACCTCACCAGCGCCGATCCGGCCGTCAAACCCGCCCTCGACTTCCGGTACTTCACGGACGAGGACGACTATGACGGCCGGACCCTCGTCGACGGCATCAAGATCGCCCGTGAGATCGCCGAGGCCGAACCGCTCGCCGGGTGGCTCAAGCGCGAGGTGTGCCCCGGGCCCGCCGTCACCGGCGACGAGGAACTCAGCGCGTACGCACGGCAGGTCGCCCACACCGTGTACCACCCGGCGGGCACCTGCCGCATCGGCGGACTCTCCGACGAACGCGCCGTGGTGGATCCAGAACTGCGCGTCCGCGGCCTCGAAGGCATCCGGATCGCCGACGCCTCCGTGTTCCCGGCCATGCCCGCGGTCAACCCGATGATCGGGGTGCTCATGGTGGGCGAGAAGGCCGCCGACCTGATCGGGGGCGACGCGCGATGAACACGCCCACAGGCGCCGAGAGCGCCACGCCCACGCCCTCCGAGGGCCCCTCGCCCACCGGCGCCGAGAGCCCCACGCCCGCGGCCGGCACCGTCTTCTCCGTGCGCGGCCTGTGGAAGGTGTTCGGTCCGAAGGCCGACCGCGTCCCCGGCGACCCCGAACTCGCCGCCCTCGACGCCGCCGGGCTGCGTGAGGCCACCGGCTGCACCGCCGCCGTACGCGACGTCGGCTTCGACGTGCGCAAGGGCGAGGTCTTCGTCGTCATGGGCCTGTCCGGTTCGGGCAAGTCCACCCTCGTGCGCTGCCTGACCCGGCTGATCGAACCCACCTCGGGCAGCCTCGCGATCGACGGCGAGGACGTCCTCGCGATGGACAAGGGCCGGTTGCGCGAACTGCGCCGCCACCGGGCCGCCATGGTCTTCCAGCACTTCGGCCTGCTGCCGCACCGCACGGTCCTCGACAACGTCGCCTACGGCCTGGAGATCCAGGGCGTCCCGCGCGGAGAACGCCGGGCGAAGGCCGCCGAGGTCGTCGCCAAGGTCGGCCTGGAAGGCCTGGAGCAGCGCAGGCCGGCAGAGCTCTCCGGCGGTCAGCAGCAGCGCGTAGGACTGGCCCGGGCGCTCGCCGTCGACCCCGAAGTCCTGCTCTTCGACGAGCCGTTCAGCGCGCTCGACCCGATGATCCGGCGGGACATGCAGGAAGAGGTCGTCCGGCTGCACCGCGAGGAGGGCCGCACGATGGTCTTCATCACCCACGACCTGACCGAGGCCCTGCGCCTCGGCGACCGCATCGCCCTGATGCGCGACGGCCGGATCGTCCAGCTCGGCACCCCCGAGGAGATCGTCGGCTCCCCGGCCGACGACTACGTACGCGAGTTCGTCCGGGACGTGCCCCGGGAACAGGTCATGACGGTCCGCACGGCCATGCGGGCCGGGGACTGCGGCCGCCCGGACCACCCCGGCGCGCTCGCCCCCGGCACGGTGGTCGCCGACGCCATCAAGGCCGTCGCCCGCTCGGGCCGGCCCGCCTGCGTCGTGGCCGACGGCCGATGCCTCGGCGTCGTCGACCACGAGCGGCTGCTCCTGGTCGTCGCCGGCCCGGACGTCACCGAGGAGGCGTCGTGATGGCAGTGGTCACCGCAGCCGCTCCCCGTACGGCCCTGCCCGGCCGCCTCAGGCGTCCGGCCGTGGGCAAGCTCGCGCTGCTCGCCCTCGTCGCCGCGGTGCTCGTGCCCCTCGCCGAGGCCCACTGGCCCGGCGGCAGTTGGCCGGGCGCCCTGACCGTCGACCTGACCGGGCCGCTCGGGCGGGTCGGCGACTGGATCATCGACAACCGCGACAGCCACCCGCTGTTCCTGTACTTCTTCGGCTACGTCAGCAACGCCGTGGTCCTGTCCGTACGCGCCGTCTATCTGCTGCTTCTCGCGGCCGGCTGGGCCGGAGTGACGGCCCTGGCCGCCCTCGTGGCCTGGCGGGCCGCCGGAGTACGCCAGGCTCTCGGCACCGGCGCCGCGTTCCTCGTCTGCGGACTGCTCGGCATGTGGGTGCCCACCATGCAGACGCTGGCGGTCATGGTGGTCGCCGTCCTCGCCTCCGTCGTGCTGGGCCTGCTGCTCGGCCTCGCCGCCGGGCTCTCCGAACGCACCCACCGCGCGCTGCGCCCCGTACTGGACACCATGCAGGTGCTTCCGGCGTTCGCGTATCTGCTGCCCGTCGTGCTGGTCTTCGGCATCGGCGTTCCCGCGGCCGTGCTCGCCACCGTCGTCTACGCGGCCCCGCCCATGGCCCGCCTCACCGCGCTCGGCCTGCGTGACGCGGACGAAGGTGTGATGGAGGCCGTCGCCTCGCTCGGTGCCACCGCCCGCCAGCGCCTGTTCACCGCCCGCCTTCCGCTGGCCCGCAAGGAACTCCTCCTCGGTCTCAACCAGACGATCATGATGGCGCTGTCCATGGCCGTCATCGCCTCCGTGATCGGCGCCGGTGGTCTCGGCGACCGCGTCTACCAGGCCCTCGCCTCCGTGGACGTGGGCGCCGCGCTGGCCGCCGGCATTCCGATCGTGCTCCTCGCGGTCGTCCTCGACCGGGTCACGGCCGCCGCCGGCGGCCGCGTCGGAGCGCCCCGCGAGAACACTCCCGGGCTGTACACGGCACTCGCCGCCCTGGCCGTCCCGGCCGTCGCCGTCGCCGGACACCTCGCGGGCCGGCCGGAATGGCCCGACGCGTGGGCGGTGAACATCGCCGGCCCGGTGAACACGGCCGTCGACTGGATGACCGGCCACCTCTACTCGGGCGTCCCGTACATCGGCGGCACCGCCGACTGGGCGGGCCGCTTCACCACCTGGGTCCTCGACCCGCTCCGGGACGGACTCCAGTGGCTGCCCTGGTGGGCGGTGCTGCTGACCGTCGCCGCCCTGGCCTGGCTGATCGGCACCTGGCGCACCGCCCTGACCGCCGTCCTAGCCATGGCCGCGATCGGTGTGCTGGGCGAGTGGGAGCCGTCCCTGGACACGCTCTCCCAGGTGCTCGCGGCGGTCGCCGTGACCCTGGTGCTCGGCTTCGCCACCGGGATCGCGGCCGCGCGCAGCGAACGGTTCGAGCGCCTGCTCAGGCCCGTCCTCGACGTGTTCCAGACCATGCCGCAGTTCGTGTACCTGATCCCCGTGGTCGCGCTGTTCGGAGTCGGCCGCGCCCCCGCCGTCGCCGCCGCGGTCGTCTACGCGCTGCCCGCCGTGGTCCGCATCACCACCCAGGGGCTGCGCGCCGTCGACCCGGCCGCACTGGAGTCGGCCCGTTCCCTCGGTGCCACGGCCGGGCAGCAACTGCGCCAGGTCCAGCTGCCGTTGGCGCGGCCCGCGCTGCTGCTGGCCGTCAACCAGGGCGTCGTCCTGGTCCTCGCCGTCGTCATCATCGGCGGCCTGGTCGGCGGGGGCGCGCTCGGCTACGACGTCGTGTTCGGCCTCGCCCAGGGCGATCTGGCCACCGGACTGGTCGCGGGCGCCGCGATCGTCTGCCTCGGACTGATGCTCGACCGGGTGACCCAGCCGACCGGGCGCCGCGCGAAGAAGGGAGCGTGACATGCGACTTCGTACGACATTCGCGGTGGCCGGCGCTTCGGCCCTGCTGCTGCTCACCGGCTGCGGCGCCGCCGACATGACCAAGCAGGCCTCGCCCTTCGCGAACGCCCAGGGCGCGAAGACGGTGACCCTGTCCGTGCAGTCCTGGGTCGGCGCCCAGTCCAACGTGGCCGTGGCGCAGTACCTCCTCGAACACAAGATGGGCTATCGCGTCGACACCGTGCAGGTCGACGAGGTGCCCGCCTGGGACGCGCTCAGTCAGGGCCGCGTCGACGCCATCCTGGAGGACTGGGGCCACCCCGACCAGGAGAAGCGGTACGTCCAGGACAAGAAGACGATCGCGCCCGGCGGGGACCTGGGCGTGACCGGGCACATCGGCTGGTACGTGCCGACGTACTTCGCCAAGCAGCACCCCGACGTCACGAACTGGAAGAACCTCGACAAGTACGCCGACCGCATGCGCACGCCCGAGAGCGGCGGCAAGGGACAGCTCCTCGACGGCTCCCCCTCGTACGTCACCAACGACAAGGCGCTGGTGGACAACCTGCACCTGAACTACCAGGTGGTGTTCGCCGGTTCGGAGGCCGCGCAGATCACGCAGATGAAGCAGTTCGCGAAGGAGGAGAAGCCCTTCCTCACGTACTGGTACTCCCCGCAGTGGCTGTTCAAGAAGATCCCCATGACCGAGGTGAGACTGCCCGCCTACAAGGAGGGCTGCGACGCCGACGCGGCCAAGGTCGCCTGCGCCTACCCGCACACCCCGCTGAAGAAGTACCTGAACGCCGACTTCGCGCGGACCGGCGGCAGGGCGGCGGCCTTCCTGAAGAAGTTCAGGTGGACCACGGCGGACCAGAACGAGGTCTCCCTGATGATCGCCGACGACAAGCTGACCCCTCAGGAGGCGGCGAGGAAGTGGGTGGAGCGGCACCGGTCGACCTGGCGGGCGTGGCTGCCGTCGTGACCCGGCCACCGGGCCGGTCGCGGCCCTCGCGGGGCCACCGCGCCCCGGGGCCGGGCTGCACCGGCGCGGGGGCCGGGCTGCACCGGCGGATCGCCCGGCGAGCCGTTACTTGTGCCCGCCCGGCCGGTAGTGGCCCGGCACCATGCGGCAGGTGACGGCGAACCGGTTCCAGGCGTTGATCACCGTGATCGCGGCGATCAGCTGGACCAGGTCGGCCTCCTCGAAGTGCCGGGCGGCACGCTCGTACACCTCGTCCGGCACGAAGCCCTCCGTGATCACGGTGACGGCCTCGGTCAGCTCGATCGCCGCGATCTCCCGCTCGGTGTAGAAGTGCCGCGACTCCTCCCAGGCGCTGAGCTGAATGATCCGCTCCACGCTCTCGCCCGCCGCGAGCGCGTCCTTGGTGTGCATGTCCAGGCAGAACGCGCAGTGGTTGAGCTGCGAGGCGCGGATCTTCACCAGTTCGAGAAGCGTGGGGTCGACCCCGCGGCGGGCCGCCGCGTCGAGCCTGACCATCGCCTTGTAGACATCGGGGGCGAGCTCGGCCCACGGCAGCCGGGGCCTGTGCTCGGGCGCGTAGGGCGCGGCGCCGGCGGAAGCCGGGGAACCGGGACCGGCGGGGGCCGCCGGGGTGTGCCGCGCGGTCGTGTCCTGTGCGGTCGTGTCCTGTGTCGTCGTGTCCTGTGTGGTGGTCCCGTGCGTTGTCATGCGATCGACTCTACGAGGGGAGTAGCCCAGGAGTATGGTCCATTTCCATGGCGAAAACGTGGGCCACTCTGGGCGTCGACCTTCATGTCGAGCCGACCGGGTCCGGCATCCGCAAGGGGCTGACGGAGGCGCTGCGCGAGGCCGTCCGCGGCGGCCGACTGGCCCCCGGGACCCGTCTCCCGTCCTCCCGCTCGCTGGCCGCCGACCTCGGCGTCGCCCGTAACACGGTCGCCGATTCCTACGCCGACCTCGTCGCCGAGGGCTGGCTCACCGCGCGTCAGGGCTCGGGCACCCGGGTGGCGGAGCGGAGCGTCGTACGACCGGCGCCGGAGGCCGCGCCGCGTCGGCGCGAACAGGGCCGTCCGGCCTTCGACCTCACCCCCGGCCACCCCGATCTCGCGTCCTTCCCGAGGGCCGCCTGGCTCAAGGCGGCCCGCCGTGCCCTGGCCCGCGCCCCGCACGACGCCCTCGGCTACGGCGATCCGCGCGGTCGCCCCGAACTGCGCACCGCCCTCGCGGGCTATCTCTCCCGCGCCCGGGGCGTCCGCGCCGACCCGGAGCGCATCGTCGTCTGCTCGGGCTTCTCGGACGGACTCACACTGCTCGGCGTGATCCTGCGCCGGCGGGGACTGCGCTCGCTCGCCGTGGAGTCGTACGGGCTCGACACGCACTGGAACCTCCTGCACCGGGCGGGCCTGCGCACCACCCCCCTGCCGTTCGACGGACTCGGCACCGACACACGCGAGATGACGGGTGTACGAGCCGTACTCCTCACCCCCGCCCACCAGTTCCCGATGGGCGTGCCGCTGCACCCGGACCGCCGGGCCGCCGTCGTGGCCTGGGCCCGCCGTACCGGCGGCCTCGTCCTGGACGACGACTACGACGGCGAGTTCCGCTACGACCGGCAGCCCGTCGGCGCGTTGCAGGGCCTCGACCCCGACCACGTGGTCCATCTGGGCACCGCCAGCAAGTCCCTGGCGCCCGCGCTGCGCCTCGGCTGGCTGGTCCTGCCGCCGTCGCTCGTGGACGAGGTCGTCTCCCTGAAGGGGGAGGGCGGCTGGTCCACCGGGGTGCTCGACCAGCTGACCCTGGCGGAGTTCATCACCTCCGGCGCCTACGACCGCCACGTCCGCGCCGCCCGCCTGCGCTACCGGCGCCGCCGGGACGCTCTGATCGCCGCGCTCGCCGTCCACGCCCCCGACGTGCGCGCCACCGGCATCGCCGCCGGGCTGCACGCCGTGCTCCGGCTCCCGCCCGGCACCGAGGAGTCGGTCGTCCAGGCCGCCGCCTTCCAGCGCCTGGCCGTCCACGGCCTCGCCCGCCATCGCCACCCGGACGCGCTCACCCCGCGCCAGGACGCCCTGGTCGTCGGCTACGGCACCCCGCCGGACCACGCCTGGTCGGGCGCCCTGGACGCACTGTGCCGGGCGCTTCCCTGAGACGGGGTGCCTGAGCGCGGCCCTGATCGTGACGTGCGCCAGGTCGGCTCACCCTCGCGGCAGCTTCATGCCTTCCGTGACTCCTCGGCCGGCGCCCCGGACGAGGAAGGGGCGGCCGTCTCCGGCGCCTCGCCGAACCGCGCCAGCGCCAGGGCCCCCGCCACCGCCACCGCGAAACCGAGAACCGCCAGCCAGGCCAGCCCCTCGCGGGTACGGTCGCCCAGCCACACCACGCCGACCAGCGCGGGCCCGATGGTCTCCCCGATGACCAGCCCGGCGGTGGCCGTCGTCACCGAACCCCGCTCCAGGGCCGTGGTGAGCAGCAGGAACGCCGCACCGCCACCGATCAGCAGGGCGTACGTCGCCGGATTGGCCAGCAGCGTCCCCGGATCGAGGTCGGCGATCAGGCGCACCGCCACCTCGACCACCCCGAACCCGAACCCCGCCCCGAGACCCAGCGCGAGCGCCCGCCCCCGGTCGGGCAGCCGTCCGCCGGCGAGCCCCAGCGCCAGGACGGCCACGGACGTCCCGAGCATCGCGTACTTCAGCGCCAGGGACCCCGTACGGTCCCCCTCCGCCCCGGACGCCAGCCCGAGCATCGCGAGCCCGGCACACACCACCGCCACCGCGCTCCACTCGACCCGGCTCAGCCGGACATGGAGCAGCCGCGAGGCGACCACCGCGGTGACGGCCAGGCTCGCCGCGAGGGCCGCACCGACCGCGTAGATCGGGAGCGCCCGCAGCGCGACGATCTGGAGCAGGAACCCGACCCCGTCGAGGCCCAGTCCGGCCAGATAGCGCCACTGCCGCAGCGCCCGCAGCAGCAGTGCCGCCGCTCCGCCGGCCCCGCCGCCCGTCCCGCCCGCGGCCCGTGCGGCCATCGCCTGGAGAACCGTCGCCGTACCGAAACAGACCGACGCGCCAAGGGCGCACACCATTCCAAAGAGCACGAAGTGACTGTAGGGGACGGTGCGTCGCCGCAGGGCCGTCGCGGACCCGCCGTGCGGGATCCGGCCGGACGGGTCCGTCGCCCGCCGCGGCGTCGGACCGGCCCTGGTTGTACCGGCCTAGCCCCCCAGCACGATGCGCAGCTGGGCCAGGCCCCAGTCCAGGTCCTCCTCGGAGATGACCAGCGGCGGGGCGATCCGGACGGTGACGCCGTGGGTGTCCTTGACGAGGACGCCCCGTTCCATCAGCCTCTCCGAGACCTCCCGGCCCGTGCCGTGGACGGGGGCGATGTCGACGCCCGCCCACAGGCCGCGCCCGCGCACCGCCGTGACCTGGCCGGAGTCCTTCAGCAGGCCCAGTTCACGGTGCAGACGCTCACCGAGCTCGGCCGCCCGCCGCTGGTACTCGCCCGACCGCAGCATCGCGATCACCTCAAGCGCCACCGCGCAGGCCAGCGGATTCCCGCCGAAGGTCGACCCGTGCTCCCCGGGCCGGAACACCCCGAGCACCTTCGCGCTCGACACCACCGCCGACACCGGCACCACCCCGCCGCCGAGCGCCTTCCCGAGGACGTACATGTCCGGCACCACGCCCTCGTGCTCGCACGCGAACGTACGGCCGGTCCGCCCCAGCCCCGACTGGATCTCGTCCGCGACGAACAGCACGTCACGCTCCCGCGTCAGCTCCCGTACGCCCGGCAGATAGCCGGCCGGGGGCACCAGCACCCCCGCCTCCCCCTGGATCGGTTCGAGCAGCACGGCCACCGTGTTCTCCGTGACCGCCGCCCGCATGGCCGTCAGGTCCCCGTACGGCACGATCTCGAATCCCGGCGTGTACGGGCCGAAGTCGGCCCGCGCCTCCGCGTCCGTCGAGAAACTGATGACCGTCGTCGTACGCCCGTGGAAGTTGTTGCCCGCGACCACGATCTTCGCCATCTCGGCGGGGACGCCCTTGACCCGGTACCCCCACTTCCGGGCCGTCTTCACCGCCGTCTCCACCGCCTCCGCGCCGGTGTTCATCGGCAGCACCATCTCCATGCCGCACAGCTCCGCCAGCTCCCGGCAGAAGTCCGCGAACCGATCGTGGTGGAACGCGCGGGAGGTCAGCGTCACCCGGTCCAGCTGCGCCTTGGCCGCCTCGATCAGCCGCCGGTTGCCGTGGCCGAAGTTCAGCGCCGAGTATCCGGCCAGCAGGTCGAGGAAGCGGCGCCCCTCGACGTCCGTCATCCAGGCCCCGTCCGCCGTCGACACGACGACCGGCAGCGGGTGGTAGTTGTGCGCGCTGTGCGCGTCGGCCGAGGCGATGAACGCCTCCGTCGTCTCCCTGGCATCCATGGTGGTCACGGGATCTCCGTTCTCTGACGGGCTCATGGCCTATTTCCTACCGTCGCTCGCATGGTGGACCGGGGACCCCGGTGATCCGGCGCGCCCGGTAGGCTTCCCGGCGGGGCCGTGACTGGCGCGCTGGGATGGGACCGACCATCGGGGAGCGGCACCCGCGCTGTGGCTTTTCCCGGGGCGATCCCGGACCTCTGGACGGAGAGACAGGCCGTCCCGAGGAGCCCGGAGTGTCCGGGCGGGGAGCCGTGGCAACCGAGTGCCGTGCGCCTGGGCCGACCCGTGAACGCTGAACGCAACGTCCGGAGGCCGTCATGCCAGAGCCCCTTTCCACCGAGTCCACCGCCTTCCGCAGCGCCCTCGACGTGATCAGGGCCGTGGAGCCCCGCGTCGCCGACGCCATCGGCCAGGAAGTCGCCGACCAGCGCGACATGCTGAAGCTGATCGCCTCCGAGAACTACGCCTCCCCGGCCACCCTGCTGGCCATGGGCAACTGGTTCAGCGACAAGTACGCCGAGGGCACCATCGGGCGCCGCTTCTACGCCGGCTGCCGCAACGTCGACACCGTCGAGGCCCTCGCCGCCGAGCACGCCCGCGAGCTGTTCGGGGCCGAGCACGCCTACGCCCAGCCGCACTCCGGCATCGACGCCAACCTCGTCGCCTTCTGGGCCGTCCTCGCCGCTCGCGTCGAGGTTCCTGCCCTGGCCAAGGCCGGCGTTCGCAACGTCAACGACCTCTCCGAGGCCGACTGGGCCGAACTGCGCCAGGCCTTCGGCAACCAGCGCATGCTCGGCATGTCCCTGGACGCCGGCGGTCACCTCACCCACGGCTTCCGCCCGAACATCTCGGGCAAGATGTTCGACCAGCGCTCCTACGGCACCGACCCCGCCACCGGTCTCATCGACTACGAGGCCCTGCGCGCGTCCGCCCGCGAGTTCAAGCCGCTGATCATCGTCGCCGGGTACTCCGCCTACCCGCGTCTGGTGAACTTCCGGATCATGCGGGAGATCGCCGACGAGGTCGGCGCGACCCTGATGGTCGACATGGCCCACTTCGCGGGCCTCGTCGCGGGCAAGGTCCTCACCGGCGACTTCGACCCGGTCCCGCACGCCCAGATCGTCACCACCACCACGCACAAGTCGCTCCGCGGCCCGCGCGGCGGCATGGTCCTGTGCGACGAGACCCTCGCCGAGCAGGTCGACCGCGGCTGCCCGATGGTCCTCGGCGGCCCGCTCCCGCACGTCATGGCCGCCAAGGCCGTCGCGCTCGCCGAGGCGCGCCGCCCCGAGTTCCGCACCTACGCGCAGGCCGTCGTCGACAACTCCCGTGCCCTGGCCGAGGGCCTGATGCGCCGCGGCGCCACGCTGGTCACCGGCGGCACCGACAACCACCTCAACCTCATCGACGTCGCCTCCTCCTACGGCCTGACCGGCCGCCAGGCGGAGTCGGCCCTGCTCGACTCGGGCATCGTCACCAACCGCAACGCCATCCCCGCCGACCCCAACGGCGCCTGGTACACCTCGGGTATCCGCATCGGCACCCCCGCGCTGACCACGCGTGGTCTCGGCGCGACCGAGATGGACGAGATCGCCGGTCTCATCGACCGGGTCCTGACCGCCGCCGAGGCCGGGACCACCGCCAAGGGCGCCCCGTCCAAGGCCCAGCACGTCCTGGACGCGAAGATCTCCGACGAGATCGCCCACCGCGCCACCGACCTGCTGGCGCCGTTCCCGCTCTACCCGGAGATCGACCTCGGCTGAGGTACGACCTCGGCCGACGCGCGGCACCGGTTGTCGTGCGACACCGGACGTACGACACCTGCTGACGTACGGCGCCGGACCGCACCGGCGCCGTACCGCCGGTGTGGCACCGGCACCCGACCGGGCCGCGCACGCGTGCGGCCGCTCCGGTCGGGTCCCTACAGGTCGATCAGCTCCTGGCGCGGCTCGCGCGGTGACCCGGCGTCCTCACGCCGGGCCGCCGCGCGGCGCAGCAGCCACGGCACACCGGCCCCGAGAACCACGCCCGCCGCGAGCCCGGGCAGCACCCACCGCGCCCGGTCCGCCGTACCGGGCTCCGCCACGGCGGCCACCACCGTCGGTGCGGCGCCGAACAGCGTCCCCTCCTCCGTCAGCTGCCCGAACACCGAGCGCGGCGCCCGATGCCAGCGGATGTCGTCGTCCGCCACGTCGGGCGAGGGGTCCGACCGCACCCACGGCGTACCGTCAGGGGCGAGGAACACCTGGTCCTGGCGCTCGATGGCGACGTCGCCGCCGGGCGCCCGGCTCGTCCGCGGCCAGCCCCCGACACCGGTCAGCCCCCAGATCACCGTGGCCCGCACCTGGGGGAAACGGCCCCGCGTCCAAGCCTCGGGCACCGGCTCCGTCCCCGTGTACCGGGGTGAGAGCAGCCGCCACAGCCGTCCGAAGTCCCGCTGGTCGGCGTGCAGCGTGGTCGTCAGGCCCGTGTCCCCCGCGATGACCAGGGCCAGGTCCGGGCTGTCGGAGACGGACGGGGCGGCCGGGACCGCCCCGCCGTCCACCGCGACCGCCTTCCCGGACGGCCCGGTGCCCGCCGTGGCACGCACCCCGGGCGCCCCGACCACCGCCAGCACCATGAGAGCGCCCAGCAGGCTCCCCGCCCTCGCCCCGATCCGTCCGGCCCGCCACTCCATGATTCCCCCTCGTCCGCCGGCCGTGCGCCACCACGGGCACCCAGCTCGACATGCCGGGTTCCTACCCGGGCTGTCCCTGTTGCCTCCCGCCGCCGGCACATCTCTTTCCGGCCAGTTCCGGAGCGGACCCCGGTACCTGAGAGAATGGTGAACATGGCCTCTGACAGTCCTCGCGTGCTCTCCGGAATCCAGCCCACGGCAGGCTCGTTCCACCTCGGCAACTACCTCGGCGCCGTCCGTCAGTGGGTGGCGCTCCAGGAGTCCCACGACGCGTTCTACATGGTCGTCGACCTGCACGCGATCACGATTCCGCAGGACCCCGCGGACCTGCGTGCCAACACCCGGCTCGCCGCGGCGCAGTTGCTCGCCGCCGGCCTCGACCCCGAGCGCTGCACGCTCTTCGTCCAGAGCCATGTCCCCGAGCACGCGCAGCTCGCCTGGGTCATGAACTGCCTCACCGGTTTCGGCGAGGCCTCCCGCATGACCCAGTTCAAGGACAAGTCCGCCAAGCAGGGCGCCGACCGTGCGAGCGTGGGCCTGTTCACGTACCCGGTCCTCCAGGTGGCGGACATCCTGCTGTACCAGGCCCACGAGGTCCCGGTCGGCGAGGACCAGCGCCAGCACATCGAGCTGACCCGCGACCTCGCGGAGCGCTTCAACGGCCGCTTCGGCGAGACGTTCCGGATTCCCAAGCCGTACATCCTCAAGGAGACGGCGAAGATCTTCGATCTCCAGGACCCGTCGATCAAGATGAGCAAGTCGGCGTCGACGCCGAAGGGCCTCATCAATCTGCTCGACGACCCGAAGGTGACCGCCAAGAAGGTCAAGAGCGCGGTCACCGACACGGACACCGTCATCAGGTACGACGCGAGCGCCAAGCCGGGTGTCAGCAACCTGCTGACCATCTATTCGACGCTCACCGGCACGGGAATCGCCGAACTGGAGCAGAAGTACGAGGGCAAGGGCTACGGTGCGCTGAAAACGGACCTCGCCGAGGTCATGGTCGACTTCGTGACGCCGTTCCGGGAGCGCACCCAGCAGTATCTGGACGACCCGGAGACGCTCGACTCGATCCTGGCCAAGGGAGCGGAGAAGGCGCGTGCCGTCGCCGCGGAGACGCTCTCCCAGGCCTACGACCGTGTCGGATTCCTGCCCGCCAAGCACTGACGGCCGGGGCCGCCGCCGCGGGAGTGGCCGTGCCCGGGCCGCACGGCGGCGGCACGGCCCCTACCACACCACCTTCGGCAGTCAGTACGAGACGAGCGCGACACTCCCGCGACGGCCGATCGTGGGGCATACCGCCGTACAGTCGAAAGCCGGGGAGGCCGAGGAATCGCCTCCGCCGCGCAGCACCACCGAACAGCCTGACCATCGACAACGACAGGAGACGACGTGGGGACCGTAACGATCGGTGTGTCGATCGCGGTCCCGGAGCCTCACGGCAGCCTGCTCCAGGAGCGGCGCGCTGGCTTCGGCGACCTCGCGGCCTGCTGCATTCCCACGCACGTCACCCTGCTGCCGCCGACCGAGGTCGAGGAGTCGGCGCTGCCCGCGATCGAGACGCACCTCGTCGAGGTCGCCGCCGCCGGGCGCCCGTTCCCGATGCGGCTGTCCGGCACGGGCACGTTCCGCCCCCTGTCGCCGGTCGTGTACGTGAGGGTCGCCGAGGGCGCCGAGGCCTGCACCTGGCTTCAGAAGCAGGTCCGGGACGCCTCGGGCCCCGTCGCCCGCGAGCTCCAGTTCCCGTACCACCCGCACGTCACCGTGGCGCACGGCATCGGCGAAGAGGCGATGGACCAGGCCTTCGAGGCGCTGTCCGGGTACGACGCCGGGTGGCCCTGCACCGGATTCGCCCTCTACGAACAGGGCGCCGACGGTGTGTGGCGCAAGCTCCGCGAGTTCGCCTTCGGCGGTTCCGTGGTGCCCCCGCAGGCCTCCTCGCCCGAGCGGGACACCACACTCCCGGCGCTCTGACAGGTCCGCGGAACCTCAGACCGGCAGCCGCCTGAACACCGCCCGTGGTGTGTGCCGCAGCGCCGACATGACCATCCTGAGCGCCCCCGGCACCCACACGGTCTCGGAGCGGCGCCTGAGCCCCAGCTCGATCGCCGCGGCCACGGCCTCCGGAGTGGTCGACAGCGGCACCTTCGGCAGATGGGCCGTCATCCGCGTACGGACGAACCCGGGGCGTACGACCATGACGTGCGCGCCGGTGCCGTGCAGGGCGTCGCCCAGGCCCTGCGCGAAGGCGTCCAGGCCCGCCTTGCTGGAGCCGTAGATGAAGTTCGAGCGGCGGGCGCGTTCGCCCGCGACCGAGGACAGCACCACCAGGGAGCCGTGCCCCTGTGTCTGGAGCGCCCGCGCGCACACCAGGCCCGAGGACACCGCGCCGGTGTAGTTGGTCTGCGCGACCCGGACCGCCGCGACCGGCTCCTTCTCGTCCACGGCCTGGTCGCCGAGCACCCCGAAGGCCATCAGCACCATGTCGATGTCCCCCTCGGCGAACACCTTGCCGAGCACGGCCTCGTGGGACTCGGGATCGAGGGCGTCGAAGGCGACGGTACGGACCTGTGCGCCGAGCCCGCGCAGCCGCCCGGCGGCCTCCTCCAGGGCGGGCGTCGGCCGACCGGCGAGCCACACCGTGCGGGTGCGCCGGGCGATCATCCGGCGCGCGGTGGCCAGCGCGATCTCGGACGTGCCGCCGAGGACCAGCAGGGACTGGGGGATACCGAAGGCGTCCTTCATGACAGCGAGCTCCTAGAGACAGGGGAACCGGACGGGCGGCCGGGAACGTGGCGCCGTGCGGGTCGGGAACGGCGCGGGGGCGCTACAGGCCGAGACGGCGGGACAGGTCCGAGGTGAAGACGCCTCGCGGGTCCAGCTCCCGCCGCAGCGACCGGAACGCGCCGAGCCGCGGATACATCGAGGCCAGCAGCTCGGGCCGCAGCCTCGCGTCCTTGGCGAGGTACACACGCCCTCCGGCGCCCGCCACCTCCTCGTCCAGCTCGTCGAGGAAGGCGCCGAGGCCAGGCAGGCCCGCCGGGATGTCCAGGGCGAGGGTCCAGCCGGGCAGGGGGAAGGAAAGCCAGCCCGGATCGCCCTCCCCGAAGCGCTTCAGGACGGCGAGGAAGGACGGGCAGCGGCGTCCGGAGATGCGCCGCACGATCCGGCGCAGGGTCTCCTCCCGGCCGTGTCCGACGACGAACTGGTACTGGACGAAACCGCCGCGCCCGTAGACGCGGTTCCAGTGCGGCACCCCGTCCAGGGGATGGAAGAAGGCCGGGATCGGCTGGAGTTCGCCGGTCCGCGCGCGAGGCGCCTTGCGGTACCAGAGTTCGTTGAACAGGCCCACCGTCGTCCGCCCGAGGAGCCCTTCGGGCACGAAGGCGGGGGCGGCCGGCAGCCGCGGCGGGCGGAACGCCAGCGGGTGCCGGCGGGCCCGCGCGGGCAGCGCGTCCAGCGGGGCGTGATCGCCGCGGGTCAGGACCGAGCGCCCCGTCCTCGCCCCGCGCGCGAGAAGGTCGATCCAGGCCACCGAGTAGCGGTAGCGGTGGTCGGTGGCGGTGAGGCGCGCCATCAGGTCGTCCAGGTCCGCCGCGCGTTCGGTGTCGACGGACATCAGGCCGCTCTCCACCGGCTGGAGGCGGACGGTCGCCGTCAGGATCACGCCGGTCAGGCCCATGCCGCCCGCCGTGGCGTCGAACAGCGGGGTGCCGCGCCCCACCGTCCTGATCTCGCCGTCCGCCGTCAGCAGCTCGAACGACAGGACGTGACGGGAGAAGGAGCCCGACACATGGTGGTTCTTGCCGTGGATGTCCGCTCCGATCGCGCCGCCCACGGTCACATAGCGGGTCCCGGGCGTCACCGGCACGAACCAGCCGAGGGGGAGCAGGACCTCCATGAGCCGGTGCAGGGAGACCCCCGCGTCGCACAGGACCGTGCCGCCGTCCGCGTCGATGGCGTGGATCCGGTCCAGGGCCGTCATGTCGAGCACGGCCCCGCCCGCGTTCTGCGCGGCGTCGCCGTACGCCCGTCCGAGCCCCCGGGCGATCCCTCCCCGTGCGCCGCACTCCCGGACGGCGGCCGCCGCCTCGCCGTAGGTGCGCGGGCGGACCAGACGGGCGGTGGTCGGGGCGGTGCGGCCCCAACCCGTGACGGAGACGGAGTCGGCAGGCATGACCGTGACCGTAGCGCTGCCGGGGGTGCACAACGGGGCAATCTACCCAGCGCTCCCGGCTCCTCACCGAAATGGGTGATTAATGGGATGTCGTCCAAGATTGCCGTAGTTCTGCGACCACTCCCTAGAAGAGTGACATCGCATGGACGACCTTGACGACCGTGACGAGACGGATCGGCGGCTTGACGACCATGGCCACCGGGGCGACATGGATCGAAGCCCGGACGGCCACGGCCACCGGGGTGGCGGCATGGACCGCGGGTTCGACGCTGTGGACCATCAACGTGAAGGTGTGGACCGTCCACGTGATCATGCGGACCGTCCACATGACGGCGTGGACCATCCACGTAACCATGCGGACCGTCCAGATGACGGTGCGGACCGTCCACATGACGGTGCGGACCGTCGACGTGACGGTGTGGACCGCCGGCTGTTGTCCGCACTCCACGCGTACGGCGGGGACCCGCACGTCGCGGCCGCCGCGCGCGCCCTGTCCTGGAGCGGGGAGCACGGCGCCCTGTGGCTCGCCGCGGGGCTCGCCGGGGCGGCCGCCGACCGCGGCCGGCGCGGCGCGTGGCTGCGCGCCACGGCGCTCACCGCAGGCGCTCACCTCGCGAGCATGGGTGTGAAGCGGATCGTGCGCCGCCCGCGTCCCACGCACGTGGCGCCCCGGGTCCGCACCGTCGGACGGCACTCCTTCCCCAGCTCGCACGCGGCCTCCGCCGCCGCCGCGGCGGTGGCCTACGGCACGCTCGGCGCGTACGCCGTGCCGCCGCTCGCCGCCGCGATGTGCCTCTCGCGCCTCGTCGTCGGCGTCCACTACCCCACGGACGTCGCCGCCGGTGCGGCCCTGGGCGCCGCGGCGGCCCGGCTGGGCGTCCGCTGGATCGGAGCCGGCCATGGCTGAGCGCACCGCGCTCCTGGAGCGCAGCCCGGCCCTAGCCCCGCCGCCGAGGACCCTGACCGGGCTGCTGCTGGGCCTGGTCAGGACCGCACGTCCCCGGCAGTGGGTGAAGAACGTGCTCGTCGTGGCCGCCCCGGCCGCCGCCGGCCGGCTCTTCTCGCCGCACGCGTTCGGCCGGCTCGCCCTGGTGTTCGTCCTGTTCACGGCCTGCGCCGCCGCCGTCTACCTGATCAACGACGCCCGGGACGTCGTCGCCGACCGCGCCCACCCCGTGAAGCGCCACCGCCCGGTCGCCGCCGGCCAGGTCCCCGTCACGGCCGCGTACGCCGTCGGCGGCACCCTCGGGGTCCTCGCCCCCGCGGCCGCCGCCTGGTTCTGCTCGGCGGCCGTCTGCGCGCTGCTGACCGCGTACATCGGCATGCAGCTGGCGTACTGCGTCAGCCTGAAGCACGTGCTCGTCGTGGACCTCGTCGTCGTCACGACCGGATTCCTGATGCGGGCCATGGTCGGCGGCCTGGCCCTCGGTATCCCGCTCTCGCGCTGGTTCCTGATCACCACCGGGTTCGGGGCGCTGTTCATGGTCTCGGCGAAGCGTTACTCCGAGGCCGTGCAGATGACGGGGAAGGCGGGCGCCACGCGCGCGCTGCTCACCGAGTACACGACCGGCTATCTGCGCTTCGTCTGGCAGCTGGCCGCCGGGGTCTCCGTCCTCGGCTACTGCCTGTGGGCCCTGGAGGAGGGCGGGGTGCCGAGCACCGGCCTGCTGCCGTGGCGTCAGCTGTCCATGGTCGCCTTCATCCTGGCCGTCCTGCGCTACGCCGTCTTCGCCGACCGGGGCACGGCGGGCGAGCCGGAGGACGTGGTCCTGCGCGACCGTCCGCTCGCCCTCATCGGCCTGGTGTGGCTGGCGATGTACGGGCTCGCCGTGGCCAACTGGTGAGCGTCACCGAGGACCGGCCCGGCGCCGGGCTCCTCGACGGGCGCGGGACGGACACCGGGGCGCGGGCCGCCCCGGGGGCCACGGAACCGGTTTCGGTCCCCGGGGCGGCCCGTCCCCGGAAGCCGTTCCTGGGTGAGCTCCTCGGCTTCGCCGCGGTCGGCTCCCTCGCCTACGCCGCCGACCTCGGCCTCTTCGTCTGGCTCCGCGGCCCGGCCGGTCTGGACCCGCTGACCGCCAAGGCACTGTCCTTCCTCGCCGGCTGTTCGGTCGCGTACGCGGGGAACGCGCTCGGCACCTACCGGCACGCGGCGGCCCGTGGCCCCCGCCAGTACGTGATCTTCTTCGCGGTGAACATCGCGGGCGCGCTCGTGCAGCTGCTGTGCATCGCCGTCAGTCACTACGGCTTCGGTTTCACCTCACCGCGCGCGGACACCGTCTCCGGAGCGGGAATCGGTATGGCGCTCGCCACCGTCCTGCGATTTTGGGGTACCCGGTCACTGGTTTTCCGAGGTGAGGACAGAGTCGGATCATGGACTGGCTGAAAAAGATTCCCGGCGTGGGGCCCCTGGTCGTGCGCCTGATGACCACGCACGCGTGGCGGTCGTACGAGCGGCTCGACCGCGTGAAGTGGACGCGGCTCGCCGCGGCGATGACCTTCATCAGCTTCGTGGCGCTGTTCCCGCTGCTGACCGTGGCCGCGGCGGTCGCCGCCGCCACGCTGAGCGCCCAGCAGCAGAAGGACCTCCAGGACAAACTCGCCGAGCAGGTGCCGGGCATCTCCGACCAGCTGGACATCCACAGCCTGGTCCAGAACGCCGGCACGATCGGGCTCATCGCGGGTGTCCTGCTGCTGATCACCGGCATCGGCTGGGTCGGCCAGATGCGGGACTGCCTGCGCGCGGTCTGGGAGCTGCCCGACGGCGAGGAGAACCCCTTGCTGCGCAAGCTCAAGGACGGTGGAATCCTCGTCGGTCTCGGCGGCGCGGTGCTCCTCACCATCGCCGTCTCCACCCTCGCGTCCACGGCGATGGGCTGGTCGGCGCGGCACCTCGGCCTGGACGAGCACGGCTGGGGGACCACGCTGCTCCAGTTCGTGGCCTTCGCGGTGGCCGTGCTCGCGGACTTCCTGGTCCTGCTGTACGTCCTCACGCTGCTGCCCGGCGTGGAGCCGCCGCGCCGCCGGCTGATCGTGGCGGCGCTGATCGGCGCCGTCGGGTTCGAACTGCTCAAGCTGCTGCTCAGCGGCTATATGCGGGGTGTGGCGTCGAAGAGCATGTACGGCGCCTTCGGAGTGCCGATCGCACTGCTCCTGTGGATCAACTTCACCTCGAAACTGCTCCTGTACTCCGCCGCCTGGACGGCGACCCGCAGCAAGGGCCAGGACCGGCAGGCGGCTCGTCCGGAGGGACCGGCGGCTCCGGACGAGCCGGCCGGCTCGCGGGAACCGGCGGCCCCGTAGCGCGACCGGACGGACCCGGGGGCTCCGGAGAACGCGGGGCTCCGGAGCCCGGGGTGATCAACGGCGCCGGCGCATCAGGTCCGGCAGCGGCCAGCGGCGGTTGACCAGGAAGACGCCCGCCGCGAGCAGCACGAGGAAGCCGCCCGCCAGCCCGAGCGCGACGCCGATGCCGCTCGAACCGCCCTTCGCGACGGCGGTGGAGGCCGCCACCGGCTTCGTGGAGGCGCTCGCCCCGCCGGTGCCGGAGTTCGTGCCGGGGCTCGCGCCGTCCGACGCGTTCGCGCCCGGCTGGGCGGTGGTGTCGACGCCCTTGGGCGGGACCAGTTCACCCACGGGCTGGACCTTGCCCGCGGCCTGGAATCCCCAGTCGAGCAGCTGCGCGGCCTCCTTGTAGACCTCGTTGTGCTCCTTCTTCTCCGGGTTCATGACCGTGACGAGCAGCACCTTGCCGCCGCGCTCGGCGACACCCGTGAAGGTGGCGCCCGCGTTGGTGGTGTTGCCGTTCTTCACGCCCGCGATTCCCTGGTATGCGGTGACGTCGCTGTCGCCGGTCAGCAGCCGGTTGGTGTTCTGGATCTCGGAGGGCGCGCGGCCGGCCGTGCCCTTCCGGTTCCCGGCCGCCACGCCGGGGAACTTGGCCCGCACCGTCGAGCAGTACTCCCGGAAGTCCTTCTTCTGGAGTCCCGAACGGGCGAACAGGGTCAGGTCGTAAGCCGACGAAACCTGGCCCCCGGCGTCGTAGCCGTCCGGGCTCACCACGTGCGTGTCGAGGGCCTGGAGGTCCTCGGCGTGCGCCTGCATGTCCTTGACCGTCTCGTCGATGCCGCCGTTCATCGCGGACAGCACATGCACGGCGTCGTTGCCGGAACGCAGGAAGACACCGAGCCACAGGTCGTGGACGGTGTACGTCTGGTTCTCCTTTATGCCCACCACGCTGGAGCCCGCGCCGATGCCCGCCAGGTCGGAGTGGGCCACCTTGTGCGAGGTGGTCCTCGGGAACCTGGGCAGCACCGTGTCGGCGAACAGCATCTTCAGGGTGCTCGCCGGGGGCAGCCGCCAGTGGGCGTTGTGCGCGGCCAGGACGTCGCCGGACTCGGCGTCGGCGACGATCCAGGAACGGGCGGTGATGTCCGCGGGCAGGACGGGGGCGCCGCCGCCGAGGGCCACCTGGTTGCCGGGCCTGCCGAGCCGTTCACCGCCCAGGCTCGACATGTTCGCCGGGGGTGTGGCCGAGGGAGAGGCCGTGGGGCTCTCCGACGGGCTCGCGTCGGCGGTGTCGGCGAACGCGGGCGCGGTGAGAGAAAGGGCCAGCAAAGTCGCGGATGCGGTCAGCAGGGATCGCCGAATGATCTTTTTCGAGACGGGCACGATCGAGAAAGTACAGGGGTTGTGACCGGAATTCCCGTCACCGTCCGGGGAAGCCGCCCCGCCCTCTCCACCCCGGCGCCGGACGACGGTGGGCGACGGCGATACTGAACGCATGAAGCTCAGCCGCCCCGTGTCCTGGTTCCTGCTCGCCTTCGGGGTGTGGAGTTGGGTCATTTGGGTCACTTTCGCTAAGAATCTCTGGGAAGACGCCAGTGGGCTCGCGTTCGACGACGCGGGTGATCCGACGGCGTACTTCTGGGTGCATCTGACGCTCACCGTCGTGTCGTTTGTCCTTGGGACGGTCGTCGGGGTCATCGGGTTGCGCGGAGTACGCGCTTTGCGCCAGACGTCATAACGGGGGATACGGCGTCATGGTCATCTTGTTCGTGTCTGCGGGTCTGGCCGCGCTGGCCGTGCTCGGCGGGCTGCACTGGTACGCCTATCGCCGGCTGGTGCGGGACACCACGAGCGGTCCCGGACCGGTCCGCAGGCTGGGCGCCGCCGTCTTCGTCGCCGGGCCGCTGCTGATGGTGGGCGCCGTCGTGAGCGAGCGCGCGGGCGCTCCCTTCTGGCTCCAGCGGACGCTGTCCTGGCCCGGGTTCCTGTGGATGCCGCTGGGCCTCTACCTCGTCCTTGCGCTGCTGGCCGGGGAGTTCGTACGGCCGGTCCTGCGACGGTTCCTGGAGCGCCGGGCCGCCCGGCCGACCGCGCCGGTGTCCCCGGCTGACCCGAACGAACGGGCTGAACCGACCGAGCCGGCCGACGCTGAACCGGCCGACCCGGCCGACCCGGCTGACCCGGCCGACCCGGCGGAACCGGCTGAACCGGCGGAGGCCCTCCGGGTGCCGTCGCGGCGGCTGTTCGTCTCGCGTGTCGTGGGCGGCACGGCCGCGGCCGTCGCGGTGGGGACCGTGGGCTACGGAACGTACGGCGTACTGCGCGGGCCCGGGGTGAAGCGGGTCACCGTGCCGCTGGCCAAACTGCCCCGGTCCGCCCACGGCTTCCGGATCGCCGTCGTGAGCGACATCCATCTCGGGCCGGTACTGGGCCGCGGGTTCGCCCAGAAGGTCGTCGACACCATCAACTCCACACAGCCCGACCTGATCGCCGTCGTGGGCGACCTGGTCGACGGCAGCGTGAAGAACCTCGGCCCCGCGGCCGCACCGCTCGCCGGACTGCGAGCCCGGCACGGGTCGTACTTCGTCACCGGGAACCACGAGTACTTCTCCGGGGCGGCGCAGTGGGTCAGGGAGGTGCGCGAGCTGGGGATCCATCCCCTGGAGAACGCGCGGACCGAGCTGGCCGGATTCGACCTGGCCGGAGTGAACGACCTCCAGGGCGAGAGCGAGGGGCAGGGACCCGACTTCGGCAGGGCGCTCGGAGACCGCGACACGACCCGGGCCTGTGTGCTGCTCGCGCATCAGCCGGTGCAGATCCATGAGGCGGTACGCCACGGCGTCGACCTCCAGCTGTCCGGACACACCCATGGCGGACAGCTGTGGCCGGGCAACTTCGTCGCGGCCGCCGCCAATCCGACGGTCGCCGGCCTGGAGCGCTACGGAGACACCCAGCTCTACGTTTCCCGGGGCGCGGGAGCCTGGGGGCCGCCGACCCGGGTCGGCGCGCCCTCGGACATCACCGTCGTCGAGCTGGCGTCGCTCGAAGCCTGAGAACCGGCTGTGGGACGGCGGGAAAAGATCGTTTTCATCGGACCCGAGCACTCTTCCCGATTCCCTTCCACGGCTGAAACTCCTGTGGTTAGGTGATCCGCGCCACTAGGGGAGTGGCGTGCGGGGCGCCTGGGGAGGGCACCGATGCGATCGGTTCGCTTATGGATTCTCGCGACACTGCTCGTCCTGGCGGGCGCGGGTGTGGCCGGCTGGCAACTGCTGCCCGCGAAGCAGAACAGCGACCGCACCATCAGGGTGGGCACGACGGACGCCGTCACCTCGCTCGACCCGGCCGGCGCCTACGACGCCGGATCCTGGGCCCTGTTCAGCAATCTCTTCCAGTCGCTGCTCACCTTCGAGCCGGGCGGCGTCAAGCCCGTTCCGGACGCCGCCAGGAGCTGCGCGTTCACCGACACGGGGCTGCGCACCTATCGCTGCACACTCCGTGACGACCTGACGTTCGCGAGCGGGCGCAGGATGACCGCCGAGGACGTGAAGTTCTCCTTCGACCGGATCAAGCGCATCAACGACGAGGTCGGACCCGCCTCCCTGCTCTCCACCCTGGGCAGCGTGGACGCCAGCGGCCTGACCGTCACGTTCCGGCTGTCCTCGCCCGACGCGACCTTCCCGTTCAAGCTGGCGACCGGCGCCGGATCGATCGTCGACGGCACCCGCTACCCCAGGCGCAGCCTGCGCACCGACTCCGGTGCCGACGGCACGGGGCCCTACGTCCTCAAGACGTACTCGGCGAACACGAAGGCCGTCCTCGCCCCCAACCCCCGCTACGAGGGCGCCGTCGACAGCCCCGGCACGCCGGTCGTCCTGTGCTACTACGCCAACTCGCAGGCACTCCAGGTGGGCTGGAAGGCGAAGGAGCTGGACGTCGTGGCCCGTCAGCTGCCGCCCGCCGTGCTCGCCGCCCTCTCGCCGAGCGACCCCGCCCAGCGGGTCATGGCGGCCGACAGCGCCGAGACCCGCAATCTCGTCCTCGACGTGCGCGAGGGTTCGCCGCTGCACGACCGGCGGGTCCGGCAGGCCCTCGCCTCGCTGATCGACCGCGACAAGCTGGTCGACCGGACGTACCGGGGGACCACCGACGCGCTGTACGGGCTGATCCCGGCCGGGATCACGGGACACGCGACCTCGTTCTTCGACGACTACCCGAAACCGGACCCCCGGAAGGCGCGGGCCCTGCTGACCGAGGCGGGCGTCTCGTTGCCCGTGCGCTTCACCTACGGCTTCGCCGAGGGGCGGGGTGCCGCGGGCGAGGAGGCGGCCGAGCTCAAGCGGCAGCTGGAGGCGGACGGACTCTTCAAGGTGACGACCGAGGGCTTCGAGTGGACCGAGTTCCAGAAGAAGTACGCGGAGGGCGGTCTTGACTCCTGGGCGGTCGGCTGGGTCGCCGACTATCCCGACGCCGACACCTTCGGCGCGCCGCTCGTCGGCACCGGCAACAGCATGAAGAACGGCTACAGCAACAAGGATGTCGACCGGCTGATCAAGGAGACCCAGCAGGACGCCGACCGAAGCCGTACGGCGGACGCGTTCCGCCGGCTCCAGGCGGACGTGGCCCAGGACGTCCCGCTGATTCCGCTGTGGCAGCGCAAGGACTACGTCATCAGCAGCGAGGACATCAGCGGCGGCGAGTACCTGTCCGACGGGACCGGTGTCTTCCGCCTCTGGCAGCTGAGCTGGCTGTGACAGCCGCCGTGGTTCCCGCTCCGGTCGACGTGACGGCGGCGGGCGGCGGTCGACGGCCCTCGCCGTGATCGCCGCCCGCGGACGGGGAGTCGGTTCCGTCAGGCCCTAGGGGTGCGGAGTCGATCCGTAGGCCGTCAGGAAGCGGTCGCGGAACGCGCTCATCTTCCACACCGGGGCGTTGTGCTCGGGCTGAAGACCGTCCGTCCAGCCCCAGTCGGCGATCCTGTCGAGCACCTTCGGGTCCTTGGCGACGATCGAGACGGGCACGTCACGGCTGGCGTGGTCGCCGCTGACCCGGGCGATCGGCTGGTGGTCGCCGAGGTAGATCAGCACGGTGTTCTTGTTGCCGTACTTCACCAGGTAGTCGATCAGGCTCGTCACCGAGTACGAGATCGCCTTGCCGTACTCCACTTTCGACTTCGGCGAGCTGGTGATGATGTCGGCGGGCCTCTTGCCGGCCTTCTCGATGGCGTTGTAGACCGAGCCGTCGCCGACCTGGTCCTGCGAGACGGTCTCGGGGATGGGCGCCCAGGGCTGGTGACTCGAGGTCAGGATGATCGTCGACATCAGCGGCTTGTCGTGCTTCTTGCTGTGCACCAGGCGCTCGAACGCGGCCAGGGCGTACTGGTCGGGCATGGTCGACCAGCTGAACTTCGGCCCCTTGTAGCCGAGGTGGTGGGCGTCGTAGAGCTTGTCTATGCCGTAGAACTTCTGTTCGGGCCAGGCTTTCTGCACGCCGGGCATGACGCCGACGGTGTCGTAGTCGCCGGTCTTCTTGAAGGCGCCGGGCAGGGTCAGGTGATCGCCCGCGGTCACGGTGCGGTAGCGCTGCTGGTTGTTGATCCACAGGCCCGACAGGAACGTCGAGTGGCCGAGCCAGCTGCTGCCGCCGTACGTCGCCGAGGTGAGCCAGCCGCTCTTCGCCGCGAAACCGGCCCGGGTCAGCTTCTTGTTCTCGGCTGTCAGCGTGGCGTCGACGCGCGGTGCCATGAGCGGGTCCTCGATGGCGCTGCGGCCGTAGCTCTCGATGAACGTGATGATCATGTCCTTGCCGCGCAGATCGGTGAGCAGCTGGCTGGGCGGCGTGTTCGCGAAGTTGTCCTTCTTGGATATCTTCGCGAACTCGGCTTCGTCCCGCAGGGTCTGCCGCACCCGCTCCGCCCGGTCCTGGACGACCAGGGCGACGTGCTCGGAGGCGATGGGCACCCCGGTGTACTGCACGCCGAGCGTCGCACAGGTGACCCAGGCTATGGCCAGGACCAGCGTCGTGCGGGTCGCCGTCACGGTGTTCCTGGCGACCAGGTTGCCCAGCCGGACGACCGACAGCGTCAGGAGGGCCAGTATGACGATCACGAGCGTCACGGCCAGGGCCGCGATGCCGAGCGCGCCGTCGTTGCCGAACGTGTCCTGGAGGTAGGCCTGCGCGTCGCCGAAGAGGGACCAGTCGAGGACGACGTTGAAGCCCCGCCCGAGGTATTCGTTGAAGCCGATGTCGAGGATGTTCAGGACGGTCAGCACGCCCAGGACCAGTCCGGCGGCCACCGACAGCGCGATCCGCGGGCGGCGGGGCAGGACGATCAGCAGCGCCGCGCCGAAGATCGCCTCCACCGGGAGACGCAGGAACTCGGCCGGCCGGAACTTGTCCGCATGGCTCGGCATGAGCAGCGCGAACAGGACGAGCGTGGCGGCGACGAGGGTCGTGGACCACGCGAGGGTGCGGGCGGCGACGGGATGCCGGCCGCGCCATCCGTGCCACCGGCCGCGCCCGGGCGGCTCGTCCCCCGGCGGTTCCTCCCCGTCACCGGCCCCGTCCCCGACGGCCGCGTCCGGGACTTCCCCGGCAGGGGCCTCCTCGGCCGGGGAAGCAGCCACTCCCGAGCCGCTGTCCGAGGGGTCCGCGTCCGCGCCGACCTCGGCCGGCGCAACGGTTCCGGTGCCGGGTTCGGTACCGGCCGGGGCGCCCACCGCGGTGGAGCCGTCGGCCGGGGCACTTGGCTCGGTCGGGCCTTCGGCCTCGGCCGGGCTCGGGGCCTGGACGTCGGCCTCGGCCGGGCTCGGGGCCTGGACGTCGGCCTCGGCCAGGGCCTTGGCCGGGCTCGGGGACGGGCCTTCGGCCTCGGCCGGAGTTTCCTCCGGGGCCCCGGAACCCGAAGAGGCGGCCCCGTCGTTCGCGGAGATCTCGGGGGCCGCCCCGGCCGCTGCCTCTCCCTCACCGGAGGCGGCGGCGTCCTGATCGGTTTCCGTATTCGTATCCGTGGCCGTATCCGTATTCGTTTCCGCGCCGGTGGCCGTGTCCGCGAGCGGGTCCGGCGTCGGTTCGTCGCGCGGAGGCGTCTCGTCCGTGTTCGGCAGCTGTCGAGAGCTTGTGTTGAACGACAACCCGGCGGTCCTTCCGTGCGATGCGCGGTGGCGGCGTGGCGGGCCGATCGGTTGCGACCGATTCGCCCTCATCGTGGTGTACGGGGCCTGGGCTGCCGGTGTTCAACCGCGCGGGTCAGCTTCTGCCCAAGTCCGTATCCGCAGGTCACAGCGGTGCGAGCGCAGCCGTCCCGGCCCGCGCGGCACACTCGCGGGCCTCACCGGTCCCGGTTCGCCCCCGGCTCCGCGGTTCCCTCACCGCACGGGCAGTGCCACCGTCACCGTCAGGCCCTCGCCGGGTGCGGTCCGTACCGCGACGCTTCCCCCGTGCGCTCTCACCACGCCCTCCACGATCGCCATGCCGAGTCCGCTGCCCGCGCCGCCGCCGACCCGGAAGAAGCGGTCGAAGACCCGTGAGGCGTCCTCCTCGGTGAGCCCGGGACCCTTGTCCGAGACACACAGCCGCAGGACGCCGTCCGCGCGCTCCAGGCCGAGCCGCACGGGTACGTCGTCGGGCGTGTGGGTACGTACGTTGCCCACGAGATTGCCCAGCACCTGGCGCAGCCCCGACTCGTCGGCCCGCACGAGCAGCGTGCCGTCGGCGTCCACGGTCACCGGGCGGCCGGGCTGCTGGGCACGCAGATCGGCGGCCGCGTCCCGTACGAGCCGGCTCAGATCGACGTTCCTGAAGCGCAGCTCGGGCCGCTGGTCGAGGCGGGCCAGGGTGAGCAGCTCGTCGACCAGCCGGCCCATGCGGTCGGCCTCCGCGTTCATCCGGTCCCAGGCCCTGCGGCGCTCGACGGGATCGGTCAGCATCCCCTTCTCGTACAGCTGGAGGTAGCCGCGTATCGCCGCCAGCGGGGTGCGCAGCTCGTGCGAGGCGTCGCCGACGAAACGGCGCAGCTGGGCGGCGCTGTCCTCGCGCGTCCGGTAGGCGGACTCGACCTGGTGCAGCATGGAGTTGAGCGCGAGCCGCAGCTGTTCGACCTCCTGGGTCGGATGATGACTGGAGGGGACGCGCCGGGTCAGATCACCCTCGGCGATGGCGGACGAGGTCTCCACCATGGCCTCCAGCGGCAGCATCCGGCGGCGCACGCTGAACATCGTCAGACACGCGAGGAGCGCCAGCAGCAGGGTGCCCACGGCCAGATCGAGCTTGAGGGCTTTCGCGATGCCCTTGTGCAGTCCGTCGGTGGACGCGGCGAACAGGACGTACGTCCCGTCGGCGAGCCGTGCCCCGGTGGCCCGGTAGGCGGCGCCGCGCACGGTGATGTCACGCGGGTCGCCGCCGCGGGCGAGAGCGGCGGGATCGTCCACGGCTGCGGCGAACGCGCGCTGCGTCCCGCTGGGCTGGAAGCCGGCCACCTCGACCGCCTCGCCGTGCCGGTCGACGGCGGCGAAGAGCGAGTCCGGCTTCGGCGACGCGTCCGCCGCGGGACCGATGCGGTCCCGTACGAACGCGAGGGCGCTCAGCGAGTCGATCTGGCGCATGGTGAGCTGGGAGACGCCCAGTGAGTCCCGGGTCTTGACGAGCTGGGTGTCCACCTGGTCGAGGAGATAGTGCCGCATGCCCATCAGGCTCACGGCGGTCGCCACCACGATGCCCAGGGCCAGCAGTCCCACGTTCGTGATCGTCAGTTTGCCGCGCAGCGAATGGACGCCGTGCCGGGAACGCGGACGGCAGCCGGGCCGGACGGGCGGCCTCACGCGAGCCCGTATCCCACGCCCCGGCGGGTCTCGATCACCGGTGGCCCCAGCGGTTCGAGTTTGCGCCGCAGGTAGCTGATGTACGTCTCGACGACCGTCGACTCGGCGGGGTGCTCGTACTGCCAGACGTGGCGCAGGAGTTGCTCCTTGGGCACGATCCGGCCGCCGTTGCGGACGAGGAAGCGCAGCAGCGCGTACTCCGTGGGGGTGAGCTCGACGGTGGTGCCCGCGCGGTGGACGCGGTACGTCGTCTCGTCCAGCTCCAGATCGCCGTAGCGCAGGGGAGGGCGCTGCGGCAGGACGTCCTCGGGCCGGGTGCGGCGGAGGACTGCGGTGATCCGGGCGACGACCTCGTCGATGTTGAACGGCTTGGTGATGTAGTCGTCGCCGAAGCCCAGGGCGCCGACGATCTCGGCGGGCGCGTCCCGCGCGGTGAGGAAGACGACGGCCAGGTCGGGCCGCCGCAGGCGCAGTTCACGACCGAGGGCCCGTCCGTCGCCGTCCGGGAGCATCACGTCGAGCAGCGCCGCGTCGGGGCGGGTGCGTTCGGCGAGGGCGAGCGCCTCACGGACGGTTCCCGCGGCCATCACCTCGAACTGGTGGTAGCGCAGCGCGATGGTGAGGACGTCCGCGATGCTCGGCTCGTCCTCGACGACGAGGACGGTGGCTCCCTCGTGTGCGGTCATGTCCCCAGTATCGGCCGGGCCGTTGGTGACCGGTGCCGTTCGCGCCTTGGAGTTCCTTGAGAGTCATGGGCGGGTCGTGTCCACCCGCGTGCGTGGCCGCGAATCCTGGTGTCCAGGACCTGGGGGACCGACCGACTAAGGAGCGTTGAACGTGGCGGTATTGGCACGGTGGTGCTATCGGCACCGGCTGGTGGTCCTGTTGCTGTGGGTGGGTGCGCTGTTCGGACTCGGCTTCGCGGCGACCACCGCGGGCACGGACTACGCGAACGTGTTCTCCCTTCCGAACACGGACTCCAAGCGTGCGTACGACCAGATGGAGAAGGCCTTCCCGAACAGCGCGGGGGACACCGACACGGTGGTGTGGAAGGTCGCCGGGGGAACGGTCAAGGACGCCTCGGTGCGTTCCAGGATCCAGCCCGTGCTGGACGAGATCGCCGGCATGAAGGGCGTCGGCCAGGTCGCGGGGCCCTACCAGGGTGAGCGGGGCGCCGCGCAGATCAGCAAGGACGGCCGGATCGCGTACGCCCAGATCACCTTCGCCGAGCAGGCGAACGCCGTACCCAAGGATCTGGTGCAGAAGGTCATGGACACCGCGCAGGGGGCCGAACGCACCGGTCTTCAGGTGGAGTTGGGCGGACAGGCGATCCAGCGGGTCCAGGAACCGCCCACCGGTCTCGCCGAGATGGTCGGCATCCTGGCCGCGGCCGTCGTCCTCTTCCTCGCCTTCGGCTCGCTCTTCGCCATGCTGCTGCCGATCGGCATCGCGATCTTCGGGGTGGGTACGGGGCTGTTCTCCACGCAGCTGCTCAGCCACACCACGGACATCCCGGACCTGGCACCGCTGCTGGCCACCCTGATCGGCCTCGGCGTCGGCATCGACTACGCGCTGTTCATCGTCACCCGGCACCGGCGCGGCATCCTGCGCGGGCTGGCGCCGGAGGAGTCGGCGGTGGTAGCCCTCAACACCTCGGGCCGGGCGGTGCTGTTCGCGGGCGGAACGGTGTGCATCGCGCTCGCGGGCATGCTCGTGACGAACCTCCGCTTCCTGGACGGCGTCGTCATCGGCACCTCCCTGACCGTCGTGTTCAGCGTGCTCGCCGCCGTCACGCTGCTGCCCGCGCTCCTCGGCCTTCTCGGAACCCGGGTGCTCAGCCGCCGTCAGCGGCGCAAGCTGGCGGAGCGGGGCCCGGAACCGGAGCGGGCGAGCGGGGCCGCGGCCCGCTGGTCGATGAGCGTGCAGCGCCGTCCCCGTACGATCGCCGCCCTCGCGCTGGCCGTGATGGCGATCCTCGCGATCCCGGTCCTGTCGCTGCACCTCGGCGCCACCGACCAGGGCAACGACGACGGCGGGACGACGACCAGGCAGGCCTACGACCTGCTCGCCGAGGGCTTCGGGCCCGGCTTCAACGGCCCCTTGCAGGTGGTCGTGACCGGCGGTGACACGGATGCCCTGGCGAAGAGCATCAGCGGTACGCCCGGGGTCGCGGCGGTCGCCGCGCTGCCGCCCGCGAACGGGGTGACGGTGATCCAGGTGGTGCCGGCCACCTCACCTCAGTCGGTGAAGACCGACCGTCTCATCGACACCCTGCGGGACCGGGTGATCCCCGACGCCGGGGTGACGGCCCACGTCGGCGGTGTGACCGCCGTGTCGAAGGACTTCGCCACGATCACCGGCGACCGGCTGCCCTACTTCGTGGCCACGATCATCGGCCTCGGCTTCCTGCTCCTGCTGATCGCCTTCCGCTCCCTGATGGTCCCGCTGACGGCCGCGCTGATGAACCTGATCGCGGCCGCCGCGTCCTTCGGCGTCCTGGTCGCGATCTTCCAGTGGGGCTGGGGCCTGGGACTGCTGGGTCTCGGCAAGGAGGGCCCGATCAACGCCTTCCTGCCCGTCATCATGCTCTCGCTGCTCTTCGGCCTCTCCATGGACTACCAGGTGTTCCTGGTGAGCCGAATGCACGAGGAGTGGGTGCACACGAAGGACAACGCGCGCGCGGTGCGGGTCGGACTTGCCGAGACCGGGCGGGTCATCAACTCGGCCGCCCTGATCATGGTCTGCGTCTTCCTCGCCTTCGTCCTGAGCGGTGACGCGGGAGCGGCGACGGCGGGCGTCGGGCTCGCGGCCGCGGTCGCCCTGGACGCATTCATCCTCCGTACGGCGCTGGTCCCCGCCGCGATGCATCTGCTCGGCAACTCCAACTGGTGGCTGCCCGCGGCCCTGGACAGGCGACTGCCGCACCTGGCGGTGGAGCCCGCGGAGGAGCCCGCCGCGGACACGGCTCCGGTGCCGGGCGGAGCCTCGGCCGTGCACGGCTTCGTCCGTGACGCGGACGGCGAGGCCGTCGACGGAGCGGTTCTCACGCTGCTGTCCAAGGGCGGACGTCAGCTGGACCGGGTGACCTCGCTGGCCGACGGTTCCTACATCGTCTCGGTCCCGGCCCCGGGGACGTATCTGCTTTCGGCGACGGCCCGTTCGTACGGGGCACGGGCACGGCACGTCGTCGTCACGGACGAGCCGCTGGTGCACGACGTCGAGCTGGCGCAGGGAGAGGTGGACGCCGACGCGGTCAACTGACGCCGCCGGGCGCGGGGACCACGAGAGGCAAGGGGCGTCCGCCGGAGCGGGCGCCCCTTTCGCGTGGCGGCCGGCGCTACCCCTTCTCTCTCGTGGGGCCGGGCTTCTTGGCCGGGTCCGGCAGGGCCTTCGTCATTCCCGGCAGGAAGTCCGTGAACAGTTCGTGCACCTCGTGGACCAGGGGGCGCAGCAGCCGGAAGCGGGCCAGCGAGACGCCGCGCGCCGTCAGCCGCGCGCCGCGTTCGGCGAGCCGGTAGCTGCGCTCGCGGCCCTCGGTGCGGTCGAAGACCCAGTACAGGACGAGCCCCATCTGCGAGAGCCACATCAGCTCGGGCAGGACCTCGCGCAGTTCCTCAGGCACCTTGGTCTTCGCCCCGGCCAGCACTTCCCTGTGGACGCTGATGGCCTCCACGCGCGCGTGCTCGGACTCGGGGGAGAAGGGGCTGAGCGGACTGTCAGGGTCGGCGGCGTTCTTGAAGAACTGGACGGCGAACTCGTGGTACGGCGTGGCGATGTCCAGCCACACCTTCAGCACCCCGCCCAGCCGGGCCTCCAGGTCCGTCTCGCGGTCCAGCACCTCGCGGACCGCCTCCTGGTGTTCGGCGGCGATCCGGTCGTAGAAGCCCTGGATCAGGTGCTCCTTGCCGGCGAAGTAGTAGTACGCGTTGCCGACGGAGACCCCGGCCTCCTGGGCGATGGCGCGCATCGTCGTCTTGTCGTACCCCCGTTCCTGGAAGAGGCGCATCGCGGTCTCCAGGATCAGGGCCCGGGTCTGCTCGCTCTTCGCCGGGCCTTTCGCCTCCTTGCCCGGGGAGTCGGCGGGCTCGGGGGACCCGATGGGGCCGGGGCTGTCTTTCGGTGCTGACACGGGACGAGCCTAACGACTGGGAACGGTCCGGCATCCCCCGCTGTCACAGCCGGGCGGCTCGAAGATCCATCCGGCGGCGGGGTCGTAACGCCAGCCGTCGCCCCGGCCGTACACGCCGCCGCCCCACCGCCGGGACGACTGCGCCTCGCGCCACTTGGCGGCGGCGAGGGTCGCGCCCCTGGCCAGCCTCGCACCCGTGGGAGTGCTCAGCCGGTGGGCCAGCGGCCGGTACTGGCGCAGCGCCCACAGGACGACGACCCAGGCCGCGGCTCCCTGGTAGACCTGCCCGGCGTCCCCCACGACGGTGATCTCGTCCAGGGTGGCGCGGTGGTCGAGCCGAGGGCAGCGCCGGGCGGCCTCCTCGGAGCCGGCGGGCACGAACCGCAGTGGTACGAGCTGGGCCTGGCCTGCGAGCCACTTCTTCAGGAAGGCGCAGAGCGGGCAGTGCGCGTCGTAGAGGACGGTGAGCCCGAGGACCGGGACGCGCTCGGCGTCCCGGTCCCGGCCGGCCGGTGCGGCGTTCACCGGTCTCACGCCCCGGCCGCGGGGGCGGCCCAGTCCGTCGGCCGCACCGGCGGTGTCTGCTCCCGCTCCATGACGCCCCGCCGCCGGATCCTGTTGAGCGCGTAGACGTTCCCCAGGTGCATGACGCCGAGCACCAGCAGGACGACGCCCAGCTTTGTCGACAGGGCCTCGAAGATCTCGCGGGCGTTGGAGATCTTGTCGCTCTGGTGCAGATAGAGCGCGACGAAGCCCAGGTTGACGAGGTAGAAGCCCACCACCAGAAGGTGGTTGACGGCGTCGGCGAGCTTCTCGTCGCCGTGCATGACGTCCGACAGGAAGATCCGGCCGTTGTGGCTCAGCGTGCGTGCCACCCAGACCGTCAGCGCGATGCTGACCAGCAGATAGATGACGTACGCGACGACTGTGAGGTCCATGTCCCCACCCCTTCTTGAACGCGTTCAAAACGCTGTCTGGGATGAATGTAGACCTCCTTTTGAACATGTTCAAGTCGGATCCCGGCGGCCGTCCGCCGCGGCTCGGACCGGGGCGGACGCCTGGGCTACCGCTGTGCCCCGCGGGCGAGTTCGGGCCGCTTGGTGTAGTCCGTCAGCCCGATGACATTGCCCCAGGGGTCCGCGATCTCGACGGTCCAGCCGGTGGCGCCGGAGAAGGGCTCGCCGAGGGTCGCGACACCCGCGGCCGCGAGCGAACGGGCCGCGGCGCGGGCGTCCGCCACCTCGAGCCACAGCCGGGGCGACGCCCGCGGCGGCGGCCGGTGACCCAGCCCCTCGTCCAGCCGCAGCAGCACGCCGGGCGTCTCCTTACCGACCTTCAGCAGCGCGATCCCGGCCTCGTCCAGCCGGAACGCCGGCGGAAACCCGGCACGTTCGTAGAAACCCGCGGCCTCGCCGAGATCCCCGACGGGCAGCAGCACGTTGTCGAGCCCGAGCAGCTCGTACGCCTCATGTGACACATCGTTTGACATGCCGTCAGGCTAGGGGCGGGCCGCGGGGGGACGGGGAGGGGCTGACCGCGGCCCGAACACGTGATCACCCGTTGAGGCGAAGCGCATCGCGTTCTTCGGTTCGGGGAGAGGTGAAGCGCATCGCGTGCCTGGGGTCGGGGGCCGCGTGGAACCGGCCCGGTGACCGGTTGTCAGTGGCGGCTCGTACTGTCTTCGGCATGGGAATGGTGACGTTCGTCGACGAGACGACCAGTGGGGACCGGGGCGCGGGCTGGGGGATCGAGATCGCCGAGGAGCGGCTCGCGGTGCGCGAGCTGATCCGGCGGCGGGTCTTCCAGGAGGTCGCCGAGTACAACGCGCGTATGCCCGAGGTGTTCCAGGGGCTCGTGCAGCCCGAGAACACCGAGCGCGTGCTGAACGGCTACGCGCTGCGCACGCCCCGCCGGATAGACCCGGAGGCCCAGAGCGAGCTCGCGCTCAAGGCGTTCGCGGGCAACGGCTTCCTGGTGCTCGTGGGCGAGCGCCAGATGACCGAGCTGGACGAGGAGATCGAGCTGGTCCTGGGCACCGAGGTCACCTTCCTCAAGCTCGTCGCGCTGGTGGGGGGATGACGATGGCCAACACCAGGACGCATCTGGGGTGGATCCGCTCGAACGCGGCCAAGGGCAACATGGGAGGGCTCGCCACCGACCTCCTGCGGGCCGCACTGGTCGACACGGGCCAGTGGGGAACCGGTTGGGACGAGATCCTCGACCTGCTGGGCGCGCTTCCCGCCGACCAGCGGGAGAGGCTGGCCGGCGCGCTGGCCGAGGGCTATCACACGGTCGGCGGCAGATCGGGACCCCGCAACCACGTGCTGACGATGCTCGCCGTCGTCTCCCGTGGCCTCCCGGAGGACCGGCTCGCGGACGAACGCCTGAAGCAACTCGAGGAACTCGGGCGGCAGAACACCGTCTGGTACGCGACGCGGACGGACGTCCTGGCCGGGGCCGAGCTGGCGGCCGGCCGTCGGCTGGACCCCGCCGTCGTCGCGGTCCTCCGCCGCACGGGCATGGACGCCTACCGCCGCTCGTACGTGGCCGACCTGATGAAGCAGGTCACCGAGCCCGTCCTCAACGTCGGTGAGGAGTGGGCAGAGCAGGCCATGGGGGACGCCTCCACCCCCGACGGGCAGGCCCTGCTCGCCCATCTGATGACGGCCACCGCCTCCAAGCCCTCCGCCAAGTGGGACCGGCAGGCCCACGCCCTCGTCGACAACCTCGGCACCGAACAGGTCCGCGACGCCGCGCTGTCCTGGCTCGCCCTCGTCGGCCGCCCCCGCACCCACCCGCTGGACCCCAAGCCGTACGAGGCGGACATCAACAACGCCTACGACCCGTACAACGCCAACGGGCTGCGCGGACTGGCCTGGCTGGTCTCCCTGCTGCCGCCCCACCCGGACACCGCACGGGCCCTCGGCGCGCTCGTCGAGACCTCCCTGAAGAAGGTCACCGGACTCGGCCCGCGCAACCCGAAGGTCGCCAACGCCGGAGTCATCGCGCTCTCCCGCGTCGACGGCGAGGCCGCCCTCGCCGAACTGGCCCGGCTGGCCACCCGGGTGACGTACAAGGCCACGGCCAAGCTCATCGACGGCTCCCTCGAGGCGAAGGCCACCACCCTCGGCCTGAGCCGGGAGGAGATCGAGGAACTGGCAGTCCCCGCGTACGGGCTCACCGAGGTCGGGCAGGCGCGTCACGAGCTCGGCGAGTTCACAGCGCTTCTCGACGTCCAGGGCTCGCGTGCCGTGCTGGGCTGGCGCAACGCGAGCGGCAAGGCGGTGAAGAGCGTGCCCGCCGCCGTGCGGCGCGACCACGCCGAGGAGCTCAAGGAGCTCAAGGCGGCCGTCAAGGACATCGACAAGATGCTCTCGGCGCAGACCGAGCGCCTGGACCGGCAGTTCCTCGGCCGGCGCACCTGGGCGTACGACACCTGGCGCAAGCGCTACCTCGACCACCCGCTCGTCGGCACCCTCGCCCGCCGGCTCCTGTGGACGGTCGACGGCACACCGGCCGGGTTCGCGAACGGTGAGCTGTCCACCCTCACCGACGACCCGGTGACGTCGGGCGAGGAGGTCACCCTCTGGCACCCGGCCGGCCGCGACAGCGCCGAGGTCGTCGCCTGGCGGGACTGGCTGGAGCGGCACGAGATCACCCAGCCCTTCAAGCAGGCCCACCGCGAGGTGTACCTCCTGACGGACGCCGAGCGCGCGACGGGCACGTACTCGAACCGCTTCGCCGCTCACTTCGTGCGCCAGCACCAGTTCAACTCCCTGGCCGCCGTCAGAGGCTGGCGCAACAAGCTCCGCCTCTGCGTCGACGACGAGGCGCCCCCGGCCACCCGGGAGCTGCCGCAGTGGGGGCTGCGCGCCGAGTACTGGATCACCGGCGACGGCGAGTACGGCGAGGACACCACCGAGTCAGGCAGCTATCTGCGGCTGCGCACCGACCAGGTGCGCTTCTATCCGCTCGATGCCCCCGAGAACTCGGCGCACTGCTACGGCGGCGAGTACCGCATGCGGCTGCGCGACGGCGCGGACCCGGTGGAACCCCTGCCGCTGACCGGGATCCCGCCGCTCGTCCTGTCCGAAGTCCTGCGCGACGTCGACCTGTTCGTCGGCGTCTCCAGCGTCGGCAACGACCCGACCTGGCAGGACGGCGGCCCCGGCGGCCGCTTCCAGGAGTACTGGACGTCGTACGGCTTCGGCGACCTGAACGAGACCGCGCAGACCCGCGGCGCCCTGCTCGACCGCCTGATACCCCGGCTGGCGATGGCCGACCGCTGCATGCTGGAGGGCCGCTTCCTGCATGTGAAGGGCGAGCGGCACACGTACAGGATCCATCTGGGCTCGGGGAACATCCTGATGAGCCCGAACGACCAGTACCTGTGCATCGTCCCGAAGTCCGCGGCGGGAGGCCCCCAGGCCGGCTATCTGCCGTTCGAGGGCGACCGCATGCTCGCGGTGATCCTCAGCAAGGCGATGCTGCTGGCCGACGACCTGCACATCACGGACCCGACGATCCTCAGCCAGCTCTGATCAGAGCACCGGTTCGGGGCCGCCTGCCGCGAGGATCTCGGCCACGTCGAGGGTGACTTTGGCGCCGATGGAGTCGGGCAGCGCCACGACTTCGCCGGGGGCGTGGATGCGGTGGCTGCCGTATCCACCCCCGGCCGGGTCGGTGAGGACGTGGAGGCGCTGGTGCTTCCGGTCGACGATGACGTACACGGGCACGTCGGCGCCGGCGTACGCGGAGACCTTGGTGCGCAGGTCGGACTGGTAGTTGCTGGAGGTGACTTCCAGGACGAGGCGGAAGCAGATGGGGTCGTAGCAGTTGTTCTCGACGTAGCTGTCCCGGTAGTCGGCATCCACTACCGACAGGTCCGGAATCGCGTAGTCCTCCGTGCCACTGGGGAGCCACAGCCCGATCCCCTGGAGCACTCGCGTTCCCGAGGTGTGCAGCCCGGCCGTCAGGAAGGGGACGGTGAGACTGGTCAGGGCCTCGGCGTGTGGGCCGTCCGGCGGCGGGGACACGAGGATCTGGCCTCCGATGATCTCGACGCGGTAGCCCGGGTTGCGGTCCATGAGACGGTTCGCCTCCGCGATCAGCGGACGGTCGTCGTGGGGCCGCTCGACGGATGCTGCGGACATCACGTGCCTCCTGTGGGCTGGTGTCGAGAGCATCATCGTAGGCCGGTCGGCAGCCCTGAGCCGTGATCGGTCCGTTTCGCCCGTTCGTGGCTCCGCACGTGAGTGGGCCCCGCTCCCGGAGGAAGCGGGGCCCACACGACGTACAGGCTGAGGAGGAAGACCTCAGAAGCGGCGCGTGATCAGGGCACGCTTGACTTCCTGGATCGCCTTGGTGACCTCGATACCGCGCGGGCAGGCGTCCGTGCAGTTGAACGTCGTGCGGCAGCGCCACACACCGTCCTTGTCGTTGAGGATCTCCAGGCGCTGCTCCCCGGCCTCGTCACGCGAGTCGAAGATGAAGCGGTGGGCGTTCACGATGGCGGCCGGACCGAAGTACTGGCCGTCGTTCCAGAACACCGGGCAGGACGACGTGCACGCCGCGCACAGGATGCACTTGGTCGTGTCGTCGAACCGCTCGCGGTCCTCGGCCGACTGGAGACGCTCGCGCGTCGGCTCGTTGGTCTCCTTCGTGATGAGGAAGGGCATCACGTCCCGGTACGCCTGGAAGAACGGGTCCATGTCGACCACGAGGTCCTTCAGCACCGTCAGGCCCTTGATGGCCTCGACGGTGATCGGCTTCTCGGGGTTGAGGTCCTTGATCAGCGTCTTGCAGGCCAGCCGGTTCTTGCCGTTGATCCGCATGGCGTCCGACCCGCAGATGCCGTGCGCGCAGGAGCGGCGGAAGGTGAGTGTGCCGTCCTGCTCCCACTTGATCTTGTGCAGCGCGTCGAGGACACGCTCCTTGGGGTCGATCTGGAGCTGGAAGTCTTCCCAGACCGACTCCGCCGAGACCTCCGGGTTGAACCGGCGGATGCGGAACGTGGCGGTGATGTAGGGGGAGTCGGCGAAACCGGGCTCGGGTGCGCCGGCCGCGTCCGCCTTGTCCAGAGTGGGAGTAGCCATCAGTACTTACGCTCCATCGGCTGGTAGCGGGTCTGGACGACCGGCTTGTAGTCGAGACGGATGGACTCGGTGCCGTCGTCGCCGACCTCGCGGTACGCCATGGTGTGGCGCATGAAGTTGACGTCGTCGCGGTTCGGGTAGTCCTCGCGGTAGTGACCGCCGCGGGACTCCTTGCGGGCGAGCGCGGAGACGGCCATGACCTCGGCCAGGTCGAGCAGGTTGCCCAGCTCGATGGCCTCCAGCAGGTCGGTGTTGAACCGCTTGCCCTTGTCCTGGACCGAGACGTTCTTGTAGCGCTCGCGCAGCTCCGCGATCTTCTCGACCGCCGTCTTGATCGTCTGCTCGGTGCGGAACACCATCACGTTGGCGTCCATGCACTCCTGGAGCTCCAGGCGGATGGCGGCGACCCGCTCGGTGCCCGTGGAGTTGCGCAGGCGCTCGACCTGGGCCACGACCTTCGAGGCCGGCTCCTCCGGCAGCTCGATGTGGGCGTCGACCTTCGCCGAGTACTCCGCGGCGGCGATACCGGCCCGCTTGCCGAACACGTTGATGTCCAAGAGCGAGTTGGTGCCCAGGCGGTTGGCGCCGTGCACCGACACACAGGCGACCTCACCGGCGGCGTACAGGCCCGGAACGACGGTGGTGTTGTCCGAGAGGACCTCACCCTGGACGTTCGTCGGGATGCCGCCCATGGCGTAGTGCGCGGTGGGCTGGATCGGGATCGGGTCCGTGTAGGGCTCGATGCCGAGGTAGGTCCGCGCGAACTCCGTGATGTCGGGCAGCTTGGCGTCGAGCTGCTCCGGCGGGAGGTGCGTGAGGTCGAGGTAGACGTGGTCGCCCTCGGGACCGCAGCCGCGGCCCTCGCGGATCTCCGTGTAGATGGAGCGGGACACGACGTCACGGGACGCGAGGTCCTTCATGACCGGCGCGTACTTCTCCATGAAGCGCTCGCCGTCCTTGTTGCGGAGGATGCCGCCCTCACCGCGGGCGCCCTCCGTCAGCAGGATGCCCATGCGCCAGATGCCGGTCGGGTGGAACTGGAAGAACTCCATGTCCTCCAGCGGCAGCCCGCGACGGTAGACGGCCGCCTGGCCGTCACCCGTGAGGGTGTGCGCGTTGGAGGTCACCTTGAAGAACTTGCCGGTGCCGCCGGACGCGTAGATCACGGCCTTCGCCTGGAAGACGTGGATCTCGCCGGTCGCGAGCTCGTAGGCGACGACGCCCGCCGAGTGCTTGACCCCGTCGATCTCGATGATCAGCTGGTCGAGGACGTAGAACTCGTTGAAGAACTCCACGCCCTCCTTGACGCAGTTCTGGTACAGCGTCTGGAGGATCATGTGACCGGTGCGGTCCGCGGCGTAGCAGGACCGGCGCACCGGGGCCTCGCCGTGGTTGCGGGAGTGACCGCCGAAGCGGCGCTGGTCGATCGTCCCGTCGGGCGTCCGGTTGAACGGCAGGCCCATCTTCTCCAGGTCGAGGACCGAGTCGATGGCCTCCTTCGCCAGGATCTCGGCGGCGTCCTGGTCGACCAGGTAGTCACCGCCCTTGATCGTGTCGAAGGTGTGCCACTCCCAGTTGTCCTCTTCCACGTTGGCGAGCGCGGCGGCCATGCCGCCCTGCGCGGCGCCCGTGTGGGAGCGGGTGGGGTAGAGCTTCGTCAGCACGGCGGTGCGGCTGCGCTTCGTCGCCTCGATGGCGGCGCGCATGCCGGCGCCGCCGGCGCCGACGATGACGGTGTCGTACTTGTGGATCTTCATGAGTGGTTGCCTCAGCCCCGTGCCTAGCGGATGTTCGGGTCGAAGGTGAAGATCACCAGCGTGCCCAGCAGAATCGTGAACACCGTGGCGGTGTACAGCAGGCCCTTCAGCCACAGGCGCGTGCCCGCGCGTTCCGCGTAGTCGTTGATGACGGTACGCAGGCCGTTGGAGCCGTGCAGCATGGCCAGCCACAGCATCGCGAGGTCCCAGGCCTGCCACCACGGGCTCGCCCAGCGGCCGGCCACGAAGGCGAAGCCGATCTTGGAGACGCCGCCGTCGAGGACGAGCTGGATCAGCAGGTGGCCGAGGACCAGGACGACCAGGACGATGCCGGACAGGCGCATGAAGAGCCAGCCGTACATCTCGAAGTTGCCGCGGGTCGACTTCGGGGTCTTCTTGGTGCGCTTGCGCGGCGCCTCGATGAACGGGGCCGGGTTGTCGACGCTGTAGGCCGAGTAATCTCCGGCGCCCTCCACGGGGCCGATGCCGGAAGCGGCGGTGTCAGTAGTGGACATCTGCGTCAGCTCCCGAATACTTCGCGGAATGCGTGACCGAGGACGGGGTAAAGAGCCCCGAACATCAGCACGACCCAGATACCGACGACGGACCAGAGCATTTGCTTCTGGTAGCGCGGGCCCTTGGACCAGAAGTCGACGGCGATGACACGCAGGCCGTTGAGCGCGTGGAAGAGAATGGCGGCCACGAGGCCGTATTCCAGCAGCGCGACGATCGGCGTCTTGTACGTGGCCACGACCTTGTCGTACGCCTCGGGGGAGACACGGACGAGAGCGGTGTCCAGCACGTGTACGAACAGGAAGAAGAAGATGAGGACGCCGGTGACTCGATGAGCCACCCAGGACCACATTCCTTCCCGGCCGCGGTACAGCGTTCCAGCCGGCACGGAAGAACCCTCCGGGAGCGGGGATTGGGGCCGCGCCGGCTTCTCTGTCGGTCGGGCCCGGCCGGGTACGGTCCACCGGCCCCGGCCATCGTAGCGACGTGTTGTCGGAACGCTTACAGCGGCCCTATCAATGTGATCAAACTGGCAATCAATCAGGCACGTTCGGGCTATTCCGGACGCCGGAAGTCGGCGTGTCGCGGCTCGTGGGCGAACTGGCGGACGAGGCGGGTCAGCCGGCCGCGGGCCAGTCTGCGCAGTTCGTCCGCGGTGACGACCCGCTCCTCCTCGGAGTCGTTCGTCAGGCGCGACCGGATGCCGCCGAGCACCTGGTCGAGCGCCTCGCCCGGAGTGAATTCGTCCAGACAGATGACGAACACGTGTCCGAATCTGCTCTCGTACGCGGCGTGCGCGGCGCTCAGCGCCGTGTGGGCGGCGGAGTACGCGCCGTCCGGCAGCGGCGTGAGCGATTCGCCGGCCAGGGCTTCGGCCAGGTCGGCGGGGGTCAGGTCGTACGCCGCCTCGTCGGCCGCGGCCAGCAGGGCGCCGAGGTCCGGGTAGGGGCGGTGGTCGGCCAGACGGTGGACCCAGCGCAGGCTGTGGCAGCAGCCGAGCAGGGCGCGGGTGACCTCTCCGGCGGGTGCGGAGTTGAACCCGTCGAGGCGGACCGGGGACGGCACCGCGCTCTTCTGCTCGGGCAGGGCGACCTGGCCGGGGAGGCGTGGGAGACGGTGAGACGTCAGCGTGGGTCCTCGGCGTGGGGGTGGGACGCGCGACGTCCGGTGAGCGTGACGTGCGTGCGATACGTGTGTTTCGGCAGGGGGAGAAGTGAAAGCTGTGCCGCTCACGCTATCGAGGTGTGTCGGGACCTGTCCGACGGATGCCCGGATTTCACCCGCACGAGAGAGTTTCGGAGCGTGTGGTGGACGGTTGCGGGGGCGGGCGGGGCAGAGTTGCCGTGGGGTGGGAAGCCGGTCCGGCGTGACGTTCCGAAGGGGTGGACCCGCGAAGGGGGAGTGCACCTGAATGGAGCGCCGACCCGGCGACGGCACGGTGAAGCACGATGAAGTGGGAGCCGGGAACCGGGGCACGATGAAGTTGGCGCTCGAGAACGGGTGCGGTGAAGTGGTGCTCTAGAACGGGCGCGGTGAATTCGCTGCTCGGAACCGGGCGTGGTGAAGGCGGCGTTCTGAGGCGGGCGCGGTGAAGTGGGCGCTCGAAAGCGGGCGTGGTGAAAGTCGGCGCTGTGAAGTGAGCGCGGTGAGACGAGGGTGGCGGAGTGAGCAGTGGCAGGCGGCGCGCGCCGCGACAGCGGCGGACGGCACAGAACGGGCGGGCCAAACTCGTCGCGGCCGGTCTGGCGGTCGCCGGTGTCGTCGCGGTGGCCGTGGCGGTCTGGCCCGACGGGGGCGGGCAGCCGGCCGGGTCGAAGGTGCCGTCCGCCGACCGGTCCCAGAGCGTGTCCGCCGCGAGTCCCTCCCCGACCCGGAGCTACCCCCTCTCCAAGGCGCCTCGCACCATCCCCGCCGTACGCGAGCACATCGCGGCCCACGGTCCCGGCTGGCGCCCGGCCGCCGGCGCCCGGGTGGTCGTGGAGGACAACGGCCTCGCCGACGAGGGCAAGCTGCTCGCCGGTGAACTCAGGCTCACGTACGCGGGGCGGGCCGCGGCCAAGGCCGGCGACGTCCAGCTGGGCCTCGACAAGGGGAGCGCGGGCCCGGAGTCGTACACCCTCACCGTCAAGAACGGCCGGGTCACCATCACCGGGCCCGCCGATGCCGGTGTCTTCTACGGAACGCGCACCCTCAAGCAGGAGGTGCACGGCGGCGGTACGGCGCCGGAGGGCGTCGTGCGCGACCGGCCCGCGAAGCCGGTCCGCGGGTTCATGCTCGACATCGCGCGCAAGCACTTCACGGCGGCCTGGATCGAGGACCGGGTACGCGAGCTCGGCGACCTGAAGTTCAATCAGCTCGGCCTGCACTTCTCCGACGACCAGGGCTTTCGCATCCAGTCCGACACGCACCCCGAGATCGTGTCGCAGCAGCACCTGACGAAGGACGAGGTGCGCCGGATCATCGCCCTCGCGGCGAGCCGGCACATCACCGTCGTGCCGGAGATCGACTCGCCGGGACACCTCGGCGCGGTCATCGCGGCGCACCCCGATCTCCAGCTGCGCAATGTGTCGGGCGTCCCCATCCGCGGTGCCGTCGACATCTCCAAGCCCGCCGCGGCCAGGATCGTCGACGACCTGCTCAATGAGTACGCGGGTCTGTTCCCCGGCACCGACTGGCATCTCGGCGGCGACGAGTACCAGGCACTGACGGTGGCGAACCCGACGGCGTCCTTCCCACAGCTGGTCGGCGCGGCGAGGAACAGGTACGGAGCGGGCGCGAGCATCACCGACCTCACGACCGGCTGGCTGAACGACCGCGCCAAGGTGGTCCACGGCCACGGCCGGACCGCGCGGGCCTGGAACGACGGCTTCTTCCGCGGGGGCACCGTCCAGGCCGACGGCGGCCTCCAGGTGGCGTACTGGACCGGTAAGGAGATCGGGGCCCGGCAGCCGCTCGAGTACCTGGGCGCGGGCCGCAAGGTCATCAACTACAACGACGAGTACCTGTACTACGTCCTCGGTGAACCCCAGACGTTCGTCTATCCGACCGGGCAGCGCATCTACGAGCAGTGGACCCCCCTCGTCCTGCGCGGAACGACGCCGGTCCCCGCGAAGTACGACTCCCAGATCCTCGGCGGGTACTTCGCGGTCTGGTGCGACCTCGCGAACTCCCAGACCCAGGACCAGGTGGCGGCGGGCGTCCGCATGCCGCTGCGCGCCCTGACCCAGAAACTGTGGGACCCGCGCACGCCGTCCCTCTCCTGGACCCAGTTCAAGGCGCTGTCGAGCCAGTTGGGCTGAGGGCCGCGGCACGGCCGGAGCGGCAACCGGTCCGCGGGCCGGTGGGGTTCGCCGGAGAGGACTGGACGCGACCACCTTCGGAACCTTATCTTCCGTTTACTTGTTCGTGGGCCGGACGTTACCTCTGGGGAGGGGTGCGTCCGGCTTCTTGTGCCGTCACCGTGATGTGACGGCGGATCTGGGGGGTCTCATGACCATGCCGCCATCGCCGCAGCCCGCCGAGCAGGGGGTCGCCGCACGGCCCCCCTTGCCGCCGCTGCCGTCGCTGCACGGCCCCGCCTCGCTGCGGTCGCCGGTCGCCCTCGGATGGATCACCGCCGCCGTGCTCGGTCTGGTGATCGCCGCCGACCTCTTCGGGGTCTGGGCGGACTACAAGCTGTACGACGTGGCGAGCACGGTCGTCGGCGCTCTCGCGGACGGCCTCGCGGGCGGAGGCGAGTCCCTCGCCTCCCTCGTGCGAAGGGCCAATGAGGCGGACTCGCTCAGTCTGGCCGCCGCCCGGGTTCAGTCCACCGCCCTTCTGGTCGGCGGTGTCGTCTTCCTGATCTGGTTCCGGCGGGTCCGGATCAATGCCGAGGTCTTCTTCCCGGCGGGGCACGCCTGGTCCCGGGCCTGGGTGGTCGGGGGCTGGTTCGTGCCGATCGTGAATCTGTGGCGCCCGCGCCAGATCATGGGGGAGATCTGGGACGCGAGCCGTCCCGCGGGAACACGGAGCCGGCTCGGGCTCGTCAACCTCTGGTGGGCGCTCTGGATCACCGGCCTGGTGGCCGGCCGGCTCTACGCCGCGCTCTACCGCCACGCCGAGACCGCCCAGGAGATACGGGACGCCGCCCTCCAGGCCCTGATCGGCGACAGCCTCGACATCGTGGCCGCCGTCTCCGCCATCGTCGTCGTCCTCGAGCTGACCCGGATGCAGACCCGGAAGGCTCAGGAGGGCCCGGCCGCGTCCGGCGGCTGAGAAGTGCCGATCCGTGCCAGGTCACGAGTTCGCACTGTTGGCCGAAAACCTGTCGCTCAGGCCTCCCCGGCGGCGCGCCGCTGTGGCACTGTGACACTCCTGCTCCGTTGCACGCAGTAAGGGGAAGTGCGGGCTCCGTGAGGCAAGGGCGCCCTGTCGAGCGCATTTCGAGGGAGTCGTGATGAGTCTGGTGGAACTGATCGCTCAGGCCGACGAGAGAGGTCTGGCGGCGAGCGGTCTGGCTTGTTTGGATCGGTGTGTACCGCTGCTTGGCGGCGACGACGACGTCCTGCGGCCCCTGTGGGCGAGCCTGGCGGAGCCGGACACCTGGGCCGAGTGGGGAACGCGCCTGGAGGAGGCGCGCGCCAAGATGGACGCGGAGGACCCCGAGCCGGCCGCGACGGACGAGGACCACGCCGCCCTGCTGGCCCGCGGCATGCTCGACGCCGTCCCCGACAAGCCCTCCGAGGAGGAGCTGCGTGCCTGGTCGGACGCCTGCTCCGTGGCCGCGCTCCAGGTGCACCGGTTCCTCGACCACGCCGACGACGCGGAGGCGTGCGTGACGGCACGCCGTGAGGGGCGCACGGAGGGCATGTCCCCGCTCGTCGCCGCCGAACTGCGCCGCCAGGTCTCCGTCCTGGAACTGCTCAACGAGCACGGCAAGGGCGGACTGCGGTTCGCGCTGGACGCGTCGACGGAGGGACGACGCGTACTGCGAGCGGTGGTCTCACGCAGGGCTCGCGGACGGGTCTAGCCCCGCAACCGAGGCATACGGGCGCTGGGGTGCGCCGGAGGCGGTACACGGCTCCGGCGCACCCCAAACCTCGTTTCCCGAGGGGTTCCTGTGATGGTCCTGGGGCGGAGATGGCGGTCCTGGGCCGGTGTCGCGAACCCATGCCCGGACGCGTGACGTATCCGGCCGCCGCCGCGCTCTACGTGGTGTGAACGCAACTCGAACACCCCGGCCCTCAGCCGCGACGAAGCCCGTTCGCTGGGCGGCCGACACGGTCGCGACCATGCGTGAGGGCGCCCGGCTGCGCCTCGACTACTCGGCCCAGAGCCTGTGGCGCGTCGACCGCGTGATCGACGAGATACGCCGGGACGGCGCCCCGTACGCCGCCGTCGAGAGCGTGCTGCGCGGATTCGGGGCGTACGCCGGTGAGGTGGTGGCCCGTCACACCGGCGCCGAGTGGTGGGAGACCGGCGGCGAACACTGGCTCCGTACGCCCGACGGACGACTGTGGGACCCGATCGAAGAGGCCCGCCGCCGCTACGCGGGCGACGGTTCCCTGCGCCTGCTGTGCCGCGAGGCCGCCCACTGAGTGCCTCACGAGGTCCCGTCGGCCGGTCCGGACAGAGTGGCTGACGCACTGTGACACTTCCGTGGGACCCGACGCTGATGACCATGGGGGTGTCGACGCGGACGGCCGCGCCGGCAGGCACATTCGGGCGAACTCGGTGCGAACGAGGACAGTGTTGGGCCAGGGAGGGGAATCCCGCCGCGTGCAGCCCTACGACGCGGAGCTGGGCGCGGCCGTGGCGCGGGCGCAGGAGGGGGACGAGGTCGCTTTCGCGGCCGCGTACCGGATCGTGCAGCCCGGACTGCTGGGCTATCTGCGCGGCATCGTCGGCGACGACGCGGAGGACGTGGCGTCCGACGCCTGGCTGGAGATTGCCCGGGACCTGGGACGGTTCCGGGGAGACGGCGCGGGGTTCCGCGGCTGGACCGCGACCATCGCGCGGCACCGGGCACTCGACCATCTGCGACGGATGCGCGTGCGGCCCCGCGGAACGGCCCTCGAACAGGACGCGCTCGACCTGCCAGGCGGGCACAGCACGCAGGACGAGGCGCTGGAGAGCCTGTCCACCGCGTACGCCCTCGAACTGGTCGCGGGACTGCCGCGCGACCAGGCCGAGGCCGTGCTCCTGCGGGTGGTCGTCGGCCTCGACGGGCCGGCCGCGGCGCGGGTGCTCGGCAAACGCCCCGGCGCGGTGCGCACCTCCGCCCACCGGGGTCTGAAGCGGCTCGCGCGAAGGCTCGGCGACGCGGGTGTGACGGATGAGGAGTCCCGGGCGCTGGGGGAGTCGGGATGAGCAGTACATCCGGAACGGCCGGCACCGCGTCGTCGTCCGGAACCGCATCGTCGTACGGCGGAGGGAAGTCGACCGGTGTACGGATGGTGCACGGCGCAGGGCCGGCGCGCGGAGGACGGCTGCGGTAGGGCGGGGGGCCGTCGGCCGCGGCCGGGACGCCGGACGCGGGAGTGCCGTCCAGCGGCCGTGGGACGGCACGTGGGGCGAGGTGGTTGCACGGCGTGGAGCTCGGAGCGGAGTCCTGGTACGGCGAGGGGTTGCGGGGCGGAGCGGCAGACGGAGATGGAACCGGACGTGGAACCGCACAGGGAACCGGTCGTGCCACCGGGCACGGGTGAACGGCGCGTCGGCGACGGCGCGGTCCCCGGCCGGCGCGTCACGCCCCCGGCGGCCCCCGGAGTCGGCCGGCCTTCCTTGGAGACACTCCTCGCCGCCGCGATGCTCGGCCGGGCGGAGGACCGGGGGGCGGACAGGGCGGACGGCAGGGCGGCCGAGACACAGGCCGTGGCCGCCTTCCGGGCCGCGCGGGACGGTGGCGCGCACACCGCGCGCACCCGGCGCCGTGACGACTGGCGTCCCGGGGAACCGGGACGGCAGCGCCGTTCGCTGAGGGCCGCGTTCGCCGTACTGCTGGCCGGTCTGACGCTGGGCGGCGTCGCCGCCGCCGCCGTCGGACCGCTCGCGCGCGAGGACACCGGGCACCGGGGCGCGGCCGCGTCCCGGCCGTCCGGAGGCGCCCCGGACCGATTCCCCGGGTCCGTGCCACCGGTCGGCCCCGGCGCTCCCGGTGTCTCCGCCCCGGGCGACCCGCTGAACCGTCCCCCGAGTGCCCAGGACACGGAGGCCCACTGCCGCGCGTACGCGTCGGTGCGGGACCGGGGCGACGCCCTGGACTCCCGGGCCTGGCAGCGGCTCGTCACCGCCGCCGGCGGCGAGGACAAGGTCGAGGCGTTCTGCGCCGGGCAACTCGCCGCACGCGCCGCGGAGAAGGGCGCGAAGGGGGCCGGGAGCGCTGCGAACCCGGCCGAGCCAGGGAAGACGAACGGGACGCCGGCTCCGGGGGGCGGGCCCGCGACGCCGAAGCCGGGCAGGTCCGGGAGCGAGCGGTAGCCGGACGGCGGCTGTGACGACCGGGCGGGCCGATCATCCAGTGGCCGGGCCGACGATCCGGCGGCCGGGCGTGACCGGCGGGCTGACGGGCAGGCAGGGCCAGGCGTGACTGACGGGCCACCGGGCCGGGATCCGAGGGTGACGCGGACGTCTCTGCCGCAGTAACGGCGGAGGTCTCTGCCGCAGTGGCGGCGGACGTCTCTGCCGATGGCAACGGCCGGGGCCGCCACCCCCCACAGGAGAGGCCCCGACCGTCGCGCGGCACGGGCCGCGCGGCGACCCGTACTCTCTACAGCGCCGCGACTGCGTTTTGTGTCACACCTCGCACTGTCACCGCGTAGTTGCAGGTTGTACGAACATGGACGGGGAGCTGTTTCAGGCCGTAACGTGCCTTTCGCGCCGGTGCGGGAGCAGGACGACCGCAACCACGGGGACCTGGGACCACGACCGTGTGGACCCCGGTACCGCGACCACGTGGGGCCGGTACCGGAGCCGCGTGGGGCAGGAGACCAGAGACCACGCGGACCCGAGACCGCAACCGTCCGCCACACGAAGCACGACGGCGAGAACCCGGTCCGCGAGAGCGGCGCCGGTTGAGTCATGAAGAGGGGCGCGGGGGTGCTGGGGGACGACGCGGAGCTGACCGCCGCGGTACTGGCCGCACAGGACGGGGACGAGACCGCGTTCCGGACTGTGTACCGAGCGGTGCACCCACGCCTGCTCGGATACGTACGGACACTGGTGGGTGAGCCGGACGCCGAGGACGTCACGTCCGAGGCCTGGCTCCAGATCGCCCGTGACCTGGAACGCTTCAGCGGGGACGCGGACCGTTTCCGCGGCTGGGCGGCGCGGATCGCCCGCAACCGGGCGCTGGACCACATACGGATGCGCGGGCGCCGTCCCGCGATAGGCGGCGACGAGACCGAGCTGACCGGCAAGGCCGCCGAGTCCGACACCGCGACCGAGGCGATGGAGGCGCTGTCCACCGGCAGCACCCTCTCGCTCATCGCCCAGCTCCCGCAGGACCAGGCGGAGGCCGTCGTCCTGCGGGTCGTGGTCGGACTCGACGCCAAGTCGGCCGCCGAGACTCTCGGCAAGCGCCCGGGAGCCGTCCGGACGGCCGCGCACCGGGGTCTGAAACGGCTCGCGGAACTGCTCGGCACCGATCCGGAATCCGCCGTCGCGCTCGACGCCGTTCCCCCGCAACGAGGTTCGCGCACCCGCGCGGTGACGTCCTCCGGTGTGACGCATCCGCGTTCGCGGGCGCAGAAGGACATGTGATGGCCGACGAGCAGTACAGGTGGCTGGACCGGGACGCCGCGGAGCGTCTGCTGAACGGGGAGCCGCTGGAAGCCGTCGACCCCGGCACGCGTGACCAGGCGCACCGCCTCACCGCGGCCCTCGGCGCGCTGGCCGCCGTACCCGAGCCGACCAGCGACGAACTCCCGGGCGAGGCAGCCGCGTTGGCCGCTTTCCGCAAGGCACGCGCGGACGGCGACGGCGCTCCCGCGGAGCTCGGCCACCGCGGTCGCGCCCGGTCCGGCGCGCATGCCGCGGACGCCGGTCTCGTACGGATCGGGCGTCCCGCCGCGCACGGACGCCGGACGCGCTGGGGACGGCCCACCAGGTTCGGGCTCGCCGCGGTGCTGGCCGTCGGCATGGTCGGCGGGGTCGCCGTCGCGGCCGGAACCGGAGTGCTGCCGACCCCGTTCACCCGTGAACACCCGGGCCCGGCGGCCTCGGCCAGCGCGGTGCGGACTCCGGAACGTCCGCTCGTCTCGGCCTCGCCCCTGCCCTCGCCCGGAGTCTCCGGCGGCAACGGCACTGTGGCGCCGGTGCCTGACGGTCCGTCGGGCGAACCGTCCGCCGACACCTCCGCGTCCCCGGGATCCGGCTACGCGAGCGGCCTGCCGAGTCCCGGCTCCACCGGGAACACCGACCGCTCCCGCGAGTGGTGGGCCCGGACACGCTCGTACTGCCGTGCCATCCTCGACGGCAAGGACCTCGACGCGGACCGCAGGCGCGTCCTGGAACACGTGGCGGGCGGCGGAGCCCGGGTGAGGCTGTACTGCACGGGTGTCCTCGGCCGCGGACCGGGCGGAGCCGGCGGCACGGGCGGCGGCGACCAGGGGACGGGACAGGGCTCCGGTCAGGACTCCGGCCAGGGCGATCAGGGCGGCGGTGACGGCGACGGCCACCACATAGCGCCCGGCGGCAACGACCCCCGGGGCGACAGTGTCGGCATCCCGTCCGTACTGCGCCCTGAACTGACCCCGTTCCTGCCGGTCGCGCCGATATGGTCCGCGACGCCGAGCCGGGCGCCCGAGGCGACGCCGAGCCCCTTGGCCGGCGCGCTTTCGTGAACAGCCCTTTCCGCGGGCGCTGATCGGCAGGCCGGCCTCCCGGCCTCGGCGTGCTGTCGTGCAGTCACCCCCCGGCAGACGTGCTGCCGTGCCGGCATCCCCCGGTGGACGTGCTGCCGTGCCGTCCCCCGGGCAGACGTTCTGTCAGTTCTCGGGCCGACGCCCTGCCGCACCGTCAGCTCTCCTCGCGGCGCACCAGAAACCCCTCTGACCTGCGCTTTCGTGTTTCGTTGAAATTTTTATCGGCCGGGTGTGACGTTTTCGGCCGCCGCGACGCAGTACGTGGTGAGCCGACTGGTCATCGGCCGTAGCACGGAGCCGGGGTTCCCCCCGTACCCACGGCTTCGTGCAACTGGCGCGGGCGGGACACGTTCCCCCGGTCCCGCCCGCGCCCCACACTCCTTCGCCCCGCCGTCGCGCGGGGGTCCCTCACCAGTGGACGACGACCTTGTCGCCCGTGCGGACCTGCGCGAAGAGCGCCGCGACCTTGCTCTCGTCCCGCACGTTGACGCAGCCGTGCGAGGCGCCGTAGTAGCCGCGGGCCGCGAAGTCCGAGGAATAGTGCACCGCTTGGCCGCCGCTGAAGAACATCGCGTACGGCATCGACGTGTGGTAGATCGTCGACACATGGTGGCGGGACTTGAAGTAGACGCTGAACACACCTTCGCGGGTGGGCGTGTACTGCGAGCCGAACCGGACGTCCATCTCCGAGACCGTCCTGCCGTCGACCATCCAGCGCAGCGTGCGGCTCGTCTTGCTGACGCACAGCACACGGCCCGTCATACAGCGCGGGTCGGGCTTCGCGGCCGGCTGCCCGCCATAGGGGTACAGCTCCCAGGCCGCCGGCTCGTGCGTCATCCCCCGCAGCCGCTGCCAGGTGACGGCGTCCAGATCACCGGTGCGCGGCAGCCCACGTTTGCCCTGGAACCCCTTCACGGCCGCGGCCGTCCGGGCGTCGTACGTCCCCGTCGGCGGGGTGATCAGCCAGGCGACCTGGTGCAGCCGGGCCTGCGCCCTGCGGATGTCGTCGCCACGGTCGCCCCTGGACCAGAGGACCTCGGCGGGGGCGGCGGAGGACGAGGACGCGCTGTCCTTTCCCGCTCCGGCGGAGCCCGCCGTGCCGTCCTCGCCCTTCGGGGAAGCTCCGGACTTGCCGTCGCCCTCCCCTTTCGCGCCGGAGGCGGGGCGGGCCGAACCGTCGATCCGCCCCGGCGGCTTCCTTCCCTGCGCGTCCACGGCATGGGCCGTGCAGCCGCTCATCACGGCGAGCGCCGCGAGCGCGGCCAGCGATCTCTTCAAGCCAGTCGTACGCATCCGGTCCCCTGTTCCACCCGTCCTGTCGTGCACACCAGGCCCCCGTCCCGCCGTCATGTCACCTGAGATGCTCCCCGCGGGTGACCGGTTGCGAACGGGACGGCATGGTGGAAGAGAACCACGGACACATCGGCCCGCTTCACGGGAGGCACACCAATGGCGCGCGAATCCGAGTCCGGACTGCCCATCGAACCGGTCTACGGCCCCGAGGCCCTGGCCGGCTGGGACCCGGCCGAGAAGCTCGGCACGCCGGGCGCGTACCCCTTCACCCGTGGCGTGTACCCGTCGATGTACACGGGCCGTCCGTGGACCATGCGGCAGTACGCGGGGTTCGGTACGGCCGTGGAGTCCAACGCCCGCTACCAGCAGCTCATCGCCAACGGCACGACGGGCCTGTCGGTCGCCTTCGACCTGCCCACCCAGATGGGCCACGACTCGGACGCCCCTCTCGCGCACGGCGAGGTCGGCAAGGTCGGTGTGGCGATCGACTCGGTCGACGACATGCGGGTCCTGTTCGACGGGATCCCGCTGGACAAGGTCTCCACCTCGATGACGATCAACGCGCCCGCCGCGCTGCTGCTGCTGATGTACCAGCTGGTCGGCGAGGAACAGGGCGTATCCGCGGACCAGTTGACCGGCACCGTCCAGAACGACGTCCTCAAGGAGTACATCGCCCGGGGGACGTACATCTTCCCGCCCAAGCCGTCCCTCAGGCTGATCGCGGACATCTTCAGGTACTGCGGGGCCGAGATCCCGAAGTGGAACACGATCTCGATCTCCGGGTACCACATGGCCGAGGCGGGTGCGACTCCCGCGCAGGAGATCGCGTTCACCCTGGCGGACGGAATCGAGTACGTGCGCACGGCGGTGGCGGCCGGTATGGACGTCGACGACTTCGCGCCGCGCCTCTCCTTCTTCTTCGTCGCCCGTACGACGATCCTGGAGGAGGTCGCCAAGTTCCGCGCGGCCAGGCGGATCTGGGCCCGGGTGATGCGGGACGAGTTCGGAGCGGAGAACCCCAAGTCGCTGATGCTGCGCTTCCACACGCAGACGGCGGGTGTCCAGCTCACGGCGCAGCAGCCCGAGGTGAACCTGGTCCGGGTCGCGGTCCAGGGACTCGCGGCGGTCCTCGGCGGCACCCAGTCGCTGCACACCAACTCCTTCGACGAGGCCATCGCGCTGCCCACCGACAAGTCAGCGCGGCTGGCCCTGCGCACTCAGCAGGTCCTGGCCTACGAGACGGACGTGACGGCGACCGTCGACCCCTTCGCGGGCTCGTACGTCGTCGAGAGGATGACGGACGAGGTCGAGGCCGCCGCCGTCGCCCTCATGACGAGGATCGAGGACCTCGGCGGCGCCGTCGAAGCGATCGAGCAGGGCTTCCAGAAGGGCGAGATCGAGCGCTCCGCCTACCGGGTCGCCCAGGAGACCGACTCCGGCGAGCGGGTGGTGGTCGGCGTCAACCGCTTCCAGCTCGACGCGGAGGAGCCGTACGAGCCGCTGCGCGTCGACCCGGCCATCGAGGCCCAGCAGGCCGAACGCCTCGCCCGGCTCCGCGCCGAGCGCGACCAGAAGGCCGTCGACACCGCCCTCGCCGCCCTGAAGAAGGCCGCCGAGGGCACCGACAACGTCCTGTACCCGATGAAGGAGGCCCTGCGCGCCCGCGCGACGGTCGGCGAGGTCTGCAACGCCCTGCGCGAGATCTGGGGGACTTACGTGCCCTCGAATGCCTTCTGACCTGGGAGATTCCTTCGTACGGGTGAACGGGGGCGGAAGCCGCGCGCTACTACGCCGAGGCCGGTGTCCCCGTCTACATCGTCGTCGACCGCAAGCACGACGAGGTCCTGCTCCACCAGGACCCGGTCAACGGCAAAATGCCCGGCGCCCGAGCGCTACGAGCGTGGCCAGAGCCTCGCGGTCCCCGCGTCCGTCGGTGTCGCCCTCGACCTGCCCGTGGACACCCTCCTCGACGGCGACTGACTGACCCGCGAGACGCCTCTACGCACTGTCGCAGGCGCGTGCGACACTCGCTCTCATGCTTGGTGTCATCGATCTCCCCACCTATCTCGCGGGTCTTGTCCTGATCGTCCTGCTCCCGGGACCGAACTCGCTGTACGTGCTGTCCGTCGCCGCCCGCCGGGGTGTCCGTACGGGGTATACCGCCGCCGCGGGTGTGTGGTGCGGGGACACCGTGCTGATGACTCTGTCGGCCGCCGGTGTGGCTTCGCTGCTCCAGGCGAACGCCGTGCTGTTCAGCATCGTGAAGTACGCCGGTGCGGGATATCTGACCTGGCTGGCGGTCGGGATGCTGCGCGCCGCTCGGGCGATGTGGCGGGCCCGTCGGGAGGCCGTCGCCGAGAGCGCGGAGCCCGAGACGGTGGCGGGGGAGCGGCCGTTCCGCCGGGCGCTGGTGATCAGCCTGTTCAACCCGAAGGCGATCCTGTTCTTCATCGCCTTCTTCGTGCAGTTCGTCGACCCCGGCTACGCCTACCCGGCCCTCTCCTTCGTCGTGCTCGGCGCCTTCGCCCAGATCGCGAGCGTCCTGTATCTGACCGCCCTGATATTCAGCGGTACGCGCCTCGCGGCGGCCTTCCGCCGGCGCAAGCGCCTCTCCGCCGGTGCCACGACCGCGGCGGGCGCGCTCTTCCTCGGCTTCGCGGTCAAGCTCACGCTCGCCAGCGCGTAGTCAGCCGACGCTCAGGCCCACCCGGGCCGCGTACTCCCCGAGGTCCCGCGCGTCGGTCCCCGCCCATCCCACGTACCCGTCGGGGCGGACGAGGAAGACCCCGGTCCCGTACCGCTCGTGCGATCCGATGTGCGCGGTGCGGACGCCGGGAAGGACCGGCGGCCGCGTGACCGGGCCGGCCGTGAGCAGGGTCCAGTGCGGTCCCCGGAACACGTCGAAGAGGCGTACGCCGTCCACGGCCGCGTCGGGGGCGCGGTCGCCTGCGCGCAGCCCCTCGTCCGGCAGGTCCGTACGGGTCTCCGCGGCGAGCGAGGAGCCGCGGTAGCCGAGGCCGAGCTGACGGGTCTGCCTGCCGCGGCGGGCCTCGCCGCGGTGGATCTTCGTGGACAGGCCGAGCATCTCGGCGGCGACGGGACGGCGTTCCTCCTCGTAGGTGTCGAGCAGGGACGCGGGAGCCTCGCCACCGAGGACCGCGCCGAGCTTCCAGCCCAGGTTGCAGGCGTCCTGGACGCTGGTGTTGAGCCCCTGCCCGCCGGCCGGGGAGTGGATGTGCGCCGCGTCCCCGGCGAGGAGGACCCGCCCGGCGCGGAAGCGGTCCGCGAGCGCCGCGCGCGGCCGGAAGTCCGAGACCCAGCGCACCTCGGTCACCGAGTCGGCGGCCAGGTGCGAACGGGCGGCGACGACCTCGCGCACACCGTCGGCGGAGGCGTCGACCGTGGTTCCGGCCGGGAATCCGGCGACGACCTGGAAGTACTCCGTGCCCGCGAGCGGGCAGATGGCCATGAAGCCGTCGCCGTCCCCGCGCGGCGGGAACAGATGCCAGTGGTCGCGGTCCAGGCCGCCGATCCGGGCGTCCCCGACCAGGATCGGCTCCGGGGCCACGACGCCCGAGCCGTCCGCCCCGGCGCCGGTCATGGCGATGCCCGCGCCCCGGCGCACGGCCGACCGGCCTCCGTCGGCGGCGACCACGTACCTCGCGCGGACGGTCCCCGCGCCGTCGGCCGAGGTGAAGCGCACGCTCACACCGTCCTCGTCCTGGTGGAGCGCGGTCACCTCGCGGCCGAAGACGACCCGGCCGCCGAGTCCGGCGAGGCGCGCGTGCAGGATCTCCTGGGTGCGCCACTGGGGAACCATCCACGGCTCGGTGAACGCCGAGCCCTCCTCGCCGTCCTCGGCCGGGTCGAACATCGCCCGCTCGCCCGCCTGTTTCCCGTCCTGCCAGATCATCCCGACCGGGTAGTCGCCGCCCGCCGCGCGGATCTCCTCCAGGACGCCGAGGTCGTCGAGAACCTCCATGGTGCGCGGCTGGAGTCCCTTGCCGCGCGACCCCGGCGCGAGCCCCTCGCCCCGCTCCAGGACGAGCGCGTCCACGCCCCGCCGCGCGAGATCGACGCCGAGGGCGAGGCCGGTCGGGCCCGCGCCGACGACGAGTACGTCCACGTCCACCCCGTTCAGAGGGGTGCCCGCGACACTTTCCTTAACGCTGTTAAGTTCCATGCCGCGAGCATGCACTTAACAGCGTTAAACTGTCAAGCGTGGCTACCCAGAGACCCCCGCGGTCCCCCCGGCTGGACAAGAGGCAGGTCGTCGAGACCGCACTGAGGCTGCTCAACGAGACGGGCCTCGACGGCCTCAGCCTGCGGGCCATCGCCAAGGAGCTGAACGTCCAGGCGCCGGCGCTCTACTGGCATTTCAAGAACAAGCAGGAACTGCTCGACGAGATGGCCACGGAGATGTACCGCCGGATGGTCGACACCCCCGGGGCGGCCGGGGGCGAGGGGTGGCGGGAGCGGCTGCTCGCCGCCAACCGGGGACTGCGCGCCGCGCTGCTGAGCTACCGCGACGGCGCCAAGGTCTTCAGCGGCTCACGCTTCACGGGCACCCTGCACGCCGTCGAGATGGAGCGGACGCTGACGCTGTTCACCCGGGCGGGATTCACCCTCACGCAGGCGGTGCGCGCGACCTCCACCACGTACCTCTACACGATCGGCTTCGTCACCGAGGAGCAGGGCGTCCAGCCACTGCCGGGTGAGCGCCGCGAGGGGTACGACATGGACGAACGCGCCCGCCGTATGGCCGACTTCCCCCTGTCGGCCGCGGCGGGCGCGGAGATCTTCGAGGACTACGAACGGCACTTCGAGGAAGGCCTCGCCCTGATCGTCACGGGCATCGAGGCGAGCTACGGCATCGGCTGAGCGGTTCCTCGTCCGGCTCCGGCCCGTCCGCCACCGGACCTCCGGAGCCGGCTACAGGCGCGGCTTGGACAGGGCCGTGCGGAGTTTCGGGGTGAGCCGGTTCTCGACGAAGCGGTTGAGCAGCCAGGCGAGCAGCAGCATTGTGGCGACCGTGGCCAGGAGCGTGCCGTACGACGGGATGTGCAGGGTCCGGTGGTAGGCCTTGATGACGACCCAGCCCAGGTGCTCGTGGACCAGGTAGAACGGGTACGTCAGCGCGCCCGCGACCGTCAGCCACCGCCAGTTGGCCCAGTGCAGCCAGCCCAGCGCGATCGCTGCGACGGCGACGTAGCCGAAGGTGACGACGAGGATGATGGCGAAGGACGAACGGTTGGAGAAGAACTCCGGGTTCGGGGCGTGCCACAGGCGCTGGACCGCGTAGTGCTGGCCGATCAGCCAGCTCACGCCGACGATGCCCCAGGCGTAGGCGTCACGGCGGTTGCGGTGGACGAGGTAGAGGCCGACGCCGCCGATGAAGTACGGGGCGTACTCGGGCATCAGGACCATGTTGAGGAGCGGCTCGTTCACGCCCTGCGCGATGGCCGCGGCCAGGGTCCAGCCCGCGCAGAACAGGATCACGCGCTGCCGGTTCGCCCCCGGCAGCACGATGCACAGTGCGAAGAGGGCGTAGAAGCGGACCTCCGCCCACAGGGTCCAGCACACGCCCAGCACCCGGTCGACGCCCAGCGGCTGCTGGAGCATGGTGAGGTTGACCAGCGCGTCGCTCGGGGAGACCGCCTTATACGCGACGACGGGCAGGGCGAACACGGCCGTCACGATGATGATCGCGGCCCAGTACGCGGGCAGCAGCCGCGAGGCCCGGGAGGCGAAGAAGGAGCGCAGCGGCCGGCCCCAGCCGCTCATGGAGATGACGAAGCCGCTGATCACGAAGAAGACCTGCACACCCAGGCAGCCGTAGGCGAACAGATGGTGCAGGGTGGGGAACTGGTGCTTCGGCGAGCTGCCCCAGGCCTGGACCACCTCGCCGTCCCGGCCGCCGTAGTGGTACCCCGCCACCATCAGGGCCGCGACGAGCCGCAGCCCGTCGAGGGCGCGCAGCCGGTTCTCCCGGCGCACCGCGGGTCGGGGGGCGGCGGACGTCTCGGCGGGTGGCAGGACGGTACGGACCACGGTGCCGGTCGACGTCCCGCGGGCCTCCTCGGGCGTGTCGATCACAAGGTTCCCCTCAGTGGGACTCAGCTGGCCCACAGCACGTTAGTCCGATAGTCGGGGATACTTACGGCCCGGCGAGGCCGGTTCGTCGTCTCGCCCACGGGAGTTCATCTCTGTGACGCTCTCGCGTTGAGGACTCTTCCGAATCAGGACAAATCGGCAGCGGTGGTGCCGGGTTCCCGGAACGCCCCCGAACGGCCGTCATGGCAAAGGAGCGGGGCCCGGTCGTGTCCGACCCGGCCCCGCTCCTCGGTGTCCCGCGGGAAACGCCCGCCGCACGGCCGCCTCAGCGGCCCACCGCCCGCTTCAGCGAGCGCGCCCGCCGGGCGACCCGGCGCACGGTCGCGTTGCGCGGGATGAAGGCGAGCTGGGCCGGGACCGCGCCTGGCAGGGCCAGCGAGGTGAGGCGCTTGCGCTTGAAGTAGCGCCAGGTGTGCTGGGTCAGCCGGGTCGTCAGGTAGCTCTCGGCCGCCGGGCGCAGCTCCGGATAGATCTTCGGCTGCATCGCGAAGCCGACGGCTCTCAGAAGCTTCGTCAGGTCCGCCACGTCCATGCCGGGGTGCTGCCCGGTGACCGCCGCGCCGTCCGCCAGGTCCGGCAGCAGCGCGTCGACGATGGTCACCGGGACCCGGTTGCTGTTCTCGTACGGGGTGAGCAGGTCCAGCAGCGAGCCGGTCCCGACCCGGGCGACCGGCAGGCCGTACAGCGCGGACGCCGTGAGCAGCGCGGTGGAGAAGCAGCCGACGACCAGCGCGGGACGCATCCGCTGGTAGAGCACCTCGGCGAGGACCGGGGTGTCGAGGACGGTGAGGTCGGCGCCGAGCTTCTCGGCCTCCTTCTCCAGCATCCGCGACCAGCGCGCAGGGGCCGAGGGGTGCGGCTTGAACACCACGCGGGTGTGGCCGAGCGCGAGGGCGCCCTTCAGCATCCGTACGTGGAGTTCCTCCTCCTCCTGGGCGGTGAGGATCTCCAGCGCCGAGAGGTACTGACCGAGCAGCAGGGCCGGCTCGTCGGCCGACGGCAGCTCGTCACCGGTGTCGACCAGCTCCGCGAGCACCTTCACGAACGCGTCCGTGGGCACGATCTGCGGCTCGACGTCGAACTCGGTGAGCAGCAGCGGCGTCAGGCCGGGGACCAGGTCCAGATGGAGCAGCCGGGTCACCCGGGTGCCGACCAGCGGGTCGATCTTGTTGCGGGTGGGGCCGTAGCTCATCAGGCCGTCGGCGTACACCGTGACGGGCGCGCCCATGAAGATCTGGGAGATGCCGAGCGCCGGGTTGACCTGGATCGACTCCACGGCCAGTTCGACGTCGTCGTCGCCCAGGCTCCAGGCGAGCCGCAGATGCCGTTCCCACAAGGGCGCGTCGTCCGGCCGGGGGGCCCAGCCGCCCGGGTGGAAGGGGGAGATGGTCTCGTTCCACGAGATGACCTCGTCGAAGCGGCCGCGCAGCTTCTCGAAGCCGGGCATCTCGTCCACGGCGGACGTCGTCTCGGGCGTCGCCGCGTTGTTGGAGACGAGGAGGATGCGCCGGTCGGCGGGTCCGAAGCTGTCGGTGTCGAGGGCCGCGGCGAGCGTGGCCGTCCCGTACAGCGTGGACGCCAAGAAGATCTGGGTGGTCACGCGGCCACCCCCGCGGCGGGCGCGGGCCGTCGGCGCAGCCGGCGCAGCCGGGTGGCGCGCTGGACGTCCATCGAGTCGAGGGCCTCGTCGAGGACGCCCTGGGGCATACGGCGCAGTGCGACGGCACTCATGGACTTCAGTTTCCGTGCCACTGCCGGCTCGAACCTTTCGATGGATCCCAGGTGATGGGAAATAATCGCGCAGTAGGTGCGCACAGCTTTGGGGAGGAGTTTTTCCGCGTCCCGGTCCCCGGCGGTTTCCGCCACGACCTGGTCGAATGCGCGAATGAAATCGAGTTGGCGCACGTCCCCGATCTGGGTGAGGGAGGAGGCCACGCCACGCCGGTAGAACACGCCGAGCAGCCCCACCGTGGCGAAGGATTCCGCCTCCCGGTGGAGCTTCCAGATCCACGGCCGGTCCTCGGCCGTGCGCAGCCCGTCGGTGAAGTGGAGCAGGCCCCGGTCGACCAGTCGGCGGTGGTAGATGCCCGCCCAGGCGTAGGCGTAGTCGACGGAGGTGGAACGGTCGGAGGGGAGGATGGCGTCGCGGGGGTTCATGACGACTCCGCGGCGCCCGTGCGGAACACGGTGGATGGTGCGGGCCCGCGCGGTGCACTGGACATGGTCCGTACGGACGAAGTCGCAGCCCAGGTCCTCGATGGAGGAGACGAGTTGTTCGTAGTATCCGGGGGCGAGCCAGTCGTCCCCGTCGAGGAACGTGAGGTACTCGCCACGCGCTTTGTCGATCCCGGTGTTGCGGGCGGTGGCCAGTCCTCCGTTCTTCTCGTGTCTGACATACACCGCACCCGGGAGCTCGCGCTCCGCGCGCGCGAGGATGTCCGGTGTCTCGTCGCGCGAGCAGTCGTCGACGAGAATGAATTCGAAATCCTGCCGTGCGTTCGCACGCAGGCTCTTCAGGGTGTCGGGCGCATATTGCTGCACGTTGTAGAACGGCACGATGACGGAGAGCTTGACCACGCCTGTGACGTTAGGGGGCGGCCCGGCATTCGTCTTGACTGTTGGTGAGATACGAGGTGAACGACGCGTGGCGGAACAGTGAACCACATCGTTTTCTCAGCCGATCCTGGGCTGATTCCCCATTCGTCGACGCGCTGTTAACCGTTTGTTGTATTCAGGTTGGGCCGCTCCTCGAAATGGCTTCCTAGCGTCTAGGACGTGCCAGCAAGTACCACGAAGTCGCTACGGGTAGCCGTTCTCGCGGATTCCGACACCAGGTGGAAATGGGGTTCGCTCACCGCGAACCGTATCTCCCCGGCCGAATCGGACATCCGCCTCGACGGATTCCTCCTGCGCGGCCGTGCCACCCCGACCGCCCGCCAGCTCGAAGAGGTGGGAGTCCGCGCGGACTCCCTCCGTGAGGTCACCGCCGTCGAGTTCCTGCGCGAGATGGGCAAGGAGGACCACGCCTACGACGTGGTCGTCCTCGCCCTGGTCGGCGGTGCCGTCCAGGCGGTCCTGCACGGCCTGGCCCGAGCCTGGGCCGGACGGGCGAAGCGGCCCCTGGTCGTCACCGGCTATGTCGGCGTCGTCTACGAGAAGCTCGCCGACGGGCTGCTCCTGCGGCACGGCGCGGACCTCGTCCTCGCCAACTCCCTTCAGGACGCGGACCGTTTCCGGGCCGTGTACGAGGGGGTCGGCGCGGACGCCGGGTCGGTGACCGAGGTCGCGCTCCCCTTCCTCGGCGGGGCCGCGTACACGAAGGGGAACGACCCCTACACGGTCGTCTTCGCCGCGCAGCCCTCCGTACCGGAGAGCCGCAAGGACCGTACGTACCTGCTGGACCGGCTGATCGGCCACGCGCGGCTGCACCCGGACCGCGAGGTCCTGCTCAAGCTGCGCTCCAAGCCGGGCGAACACACCACCCACATCGAGGAACTGCCGTACCAGAAGCTGGTGCAGAAGGCGGAGCCGCCGGCCAACTTCCGCCTGGTGTACGGGCACATGGGCGAGGTCCTCGACCGCACCGACCTGCTCGTCACCATCAGCTCCACCGCCGCGCTGGAGTCCCTGCACCGCCGTATCCCCACCGTCGTCCTCAGCGACCTCGGGGTGCGCGAGGCGCTCGGCAACCACCACTTCGTGGGCTCCGGCTGCCTCGCCTCCTGGGACCAGCTCGACGCGGGACACCGTCCGGCGCCCGACGCCGCCTGGGTGGCCCGCCAGGGAGTCGCTGCCGACGGCTCGTACGAGACGGCCTTCGACGCGGCACGGCGGCGCATCACCGCGCTGCTGGGGGCGGACGAACTGCCGCCCCTCGCCCCCTACTACACCCCCGTCACCGCGCCCGGCTATCTGCCCGGCATCCTCGCCCGCCACCACCTCGGCCCCGACGGCAGTCCGCTGCCCGGCGCCCCGGTGGCGGACCGGGAACCCAGCCCCGTACGGCAGTTCGTGCGCCGGGCCGCCCGCGGCGCCTACCGCCACGGCGTCCAGCGCGTGGCACCGGTGATCCGGCGGATGGGCGAACTGTGAGCGCCCCGGCAGCGGGCCGCCCGCGGTCCCTCGCCCCCCACGCCTTCCTCGCCTCCCTCGTCAAGGAGAACAGCGCATGACCAACTCGCAAGCGGGTCAGTCCGCGCCGGTGCGCCGCGTACTCGCGGTGATCCCCGCGCGCGGCGGCTCCAAGGGCGTACCCGCGAAGAACCTCCTGCCCGTCGGCGGTGTGCCGCTGGTGGCCCGCGCGGTGCGCGAGTGCCGGTCCGCCCGCCTCGTGACGGACGTCGTCGTCTCCACCGACGACCAGGCCATCGCGGCCGCCGCCCGGCAGGCCGGCGCCGAGGTCGTGCTGCGCCCCGCCGCCATCGCCGGGGACACCGCCACCTCCGAGGCCGCCGTCGTGCACGCCATGGACACCCACGAGGCGCTGCACGGCTCCCCGGTCGACGTGGTGCTCCTCGTGCAGTGCACCAGCCCGTTCATCATCCGCGAGGACGTGGACGGGGTCGTGGACGCGATCCTCACGAACGGCGCGGACACGGCGCTGACCGTGGCCCCCTTCCACGGCTTCGTGTGGCGCGACGGCGACGACGAGGCCACCGCGGTGACCGCCGAGACCGGGCACGCGGCCCTCGACGGCGGCACCGGCGTCCTGGTCGCCGAGACCGCCACCAGCGGCGGCTACGGCGTCAACCACGACAAGTCCTTCCGTCCGCGCCGCCAGGACCGGCCCCAGGACCTCCTGGAGACCGGAGCCGTCTACGCCATGGAGGCCGCCGGCTTCCGCGAGGCGAAGCACCGCTTCTTCGGCCGCACCGAACTCGTGCGCACCGACCCGGCCCGTGTGCTGGAGATCGACGACCCGCACGACCTCGCCCGCGCCCGCGCGCTGGCCCCCCTCTTCGACGCGAACCGCCCCGGTTCGCTTCCGACCGCCGACGACATCGACGCGGTCGTCCTCGACTTCGACGGCACCCAGACCGACGACAGGGTGCTGATCGACTCCGACGGACGGGAGTTCGTCTCCGTGCACCGCGGGGACGGACTCGGCATCGCGGCCCTCCGCAAGAGCGGGCTGACGATGCTGATCCTGTCCACGGAACAGAACCCGGTCGTCGCCGCCAGGGCCCGGAAGCTCAAGATCCCCGTCCTGCACGGCATCGACCGGAAAGACCTCGCACTGAAGCAGTGGTGCGAGGAGCAGGGCATCGCGCCCGAGCGCGTGCTCTATGTCGGCAACGACGTCAACGACCTCCCCTGCTTCGCCCTCGTGGGCTGGCCGGTGGCGGTCGCGAGCGCCCACGACGTCGTGCGCGGCGCCGCACGCGCGGTCACCACCGTCCCCGGTGGCGACGGCGCGATCCGAGAGATCGCCAGCTGGATCCTCGGCCCTTCTCTCGACTCCCTCGACAAGTAAGGAACTTCTCCACCATGAGCACCAACTCCCGTCTGCGCACCTTCGGTTCCAAGACCGCCGGCCCCGGCCACCCCGTCTACGTCGTCGGCGAGATCGGCATCAACCACAACGGCGAGCTCGAGAACGCCTTCAAGCTCATCGACGCCGCCGCCGAGGCCGGCTGCGACGCCGTCAAGTTCCAGAAGCGCACCCCGGAGATCTGCACCCCGCGCGACCAGTGGGACATCGAGCGCGACACCCCCTGGGGCCGCATGACCTACATCGACTACCGCCACCGTGTGGAGTTCGGTGAGGACGAGTACCGCCAGATCGACGAGTACGCCAAGAGCAAGAACATCGACTGGTTCGCCTCCCCGTGGGACACCGAGGCCGTCGCCTTCCTGGAGAAGTTCGACGTCCCCGCCCACAAGGTTGCCTCCGCCTCGCTGACCGACGACGAGCTGCTGCGCTCGCTCCGCGCCACCGGCCGCACCGTCATCCTCTCCACCGGCATGTCGACGCCGAAGCAGATCCGTCACGCGGTCGAGGTCCTCGGCAGCGACAACATCCTGATGTGCCACGCCACTTCGACGTACCCGGCGCAGGCGGAGGAGCTCAACCTCCGCGTCATCAACACCCTCCAGGCCGAGTACCCGAACGTTCCGATCGGCTACTCCGGCCACGAGACGGGCCTCCAGACGACGCTCGCCGCGGTCGCCCTCGGCGCCACCTTCGTCGAGCGTCACATCACCCTGGACCGCGCGATGTGGGGCTCCGACCAGGCCGCCTCCGTCGAGCCGCAGGGCCTGACCCGCCTCGTCCGCGACATCCGCACCATCGAGGCCTCCCTCGGCGACGGCGTCAAGAAGGTCTACGACTCCGAGCTCGGCCCGATGAAGAAGCTGCGCCGCGTCACGGGCGTCATCGCCGAGGCCGAGATCGCCGCGGCCGCGGGCGAGCCCGTCTCGGTCTGAACACCCTGAATTCCTTACGACGGGACGGTCGTACGTCGATGAGCCCCCGCGCCGGTTCCGCCGGCTCCCACACTCTCGCCTTCGTCGAGAGTCCGGTACAGGTCCTGAACGTGCTGGAGTGGGCGCACACACATGCCCACAACGGTGCGGCGCCCGGCGCGGGGCTCACCCTCGTCGTCCTGTCTCCCAACGACCCGATGACCCGCGGCCAGCTCCGCCGGATGGCGGAACTGGCCCGCGACGAGGGCCACGCGGTCCGCTGGGAGGAGGCCCGCGGCGGCACCACGGCCCCCTTCCACACCATCGGGGGACTGGCCCCGATGCTGCGCAGGGCCCGGCGGATCGTCATGGGGGACCCGTTCTCCCGCTATGTGCAGCTGCTGCTGACCATCACCAGGGCGCAGGACCTGGTCGTGGTCGACGACGGCACGGCGACGATGGAGTTCGTCTCCCAGCTGGCCCGCGGTGAACGCCTGGTGCGCTGGCACCGGCGCGGTGGCCGCCCCGGCCTCCGGGACGTGCTCTTCGCCCCCGTGTCCGCCTCGGCCCGCCGCCGGCTGACGCCCAGTGACCGCCGTAAGGTCGAGGTCTTCTCCTCGATGCCGATCGAATCGGCTCCGCACGGCGTCACGATCACCGCCAACGACTTCTCCTGGACCCGGGCCCGGTTCGGCCCGCCGCGCATCACCAAGGGCGCGGACCTGGTCGGAACCTCGCTCGTCGAGACGGGCGTGGTCGACCCCGACCGCTATCTGGACGCGGTCCGCGCGCTCGCCAAGGCACACGGCGCGACCCGCTACTTCGCGCACCGCCGCGAGAGCGTCGACAAACTGCACCGGCTGGCCGCCGAGACGGGCCTGGAGATCGTCCGTCCCGACCTGCCGCTCGAACTGATCGCCCGGCGCGGTCCCATCGGCCGTACGATCCTGAGCTTCCCCTCGACGGTCGTCCACACGCTGCCGCTCGCCCTGGTCGGCACCGAGGTGCGCGTCGCGGTCTGCGACATCGACCCGGCCTGGCTGACGGAGAACGCCTCGCCGAGGGCCCAGGGCTTCCTGTCGGGCGTCACGGGCACCGCCCGGGACGTGCACCGTCTGTCAGCGGTATCCGCTATCTAGGACCTGTCCGGCCGATCATGCCGCAGACGCGGGGTCCGGTGCGCGCGTCTGCGGCGTTGTCGTCGGTTGCCGACGCTCCGCGTCGTCGCCCTCCTCCGCCTTGCAGCCACACGCACCGGACCCCGCTCACCCGCACTGCCCGGAACCGTCAGTTCCCTGCAACTTGATCGGCCGGACGGGTCCTAGTTCGAGCCACGAGTATTTCGACGTTCGGAGCCCGGCGCACCGCGCCGGGCTCCGTCGTTCGTCCTCCCGATGATCTACGCGCATCACCCGGGATTCCTCCGCGCATCCTCCACGACGAACGCACCGAACAGTCTTGTGGTGTTCACCAGTCCTCCATGAGGCGCGCGTTGGACCGACACGATCCGGCCATTGAATCGCAGCGCGCGGTACCGGCCGTCGGCCGCGCGGGGATTCCGTTTCCGGAACTGGGGGCAGTACGTGACGTCCGCGCAAGAGGAGTCCGGCAGACCGGAGTCGGGAAAGTCCGAGTCCGAAGAATCGGGGTCCGGCAGACCGGAGTCCGGCAGACCGGGGTCCGGCGTACCGGAGTCCCGGAGACCCGGGTCCGGTATACCGGCGTACGGGTTCAAGTCCCGGGAGCTCACTCCCCGGCGCCTCAACGCGGCCCGCGGTCTCGGTGACCGAGTCTTCCGGCTCCAGCTCACCGCCACCGGCGTCGCCGTCCTCGCCGTCATGGCGGGTGTCGGGCTCTTCCTCCTCCTGCGGGCCGGCCAGGCGCTGCGCGCCCGGGGCTTCGCCTTCCTCACCACCGCCCAATGGCAGCCGGACGTCCACAACTTCGGCATCGCGGCCGTCCTCACCGGCACCGTCCTGATCGCGTGCGTCGCGGTGGCGATCTCAGTACCGCTGGCCGTCGGGACCGCCCTGTTCATCTCGGACGTCGCCCCGCGCAAACTGCGCCGCACCCTGGTGACCATGGTCGACCTGATGGCGGCCGTCCCCTCGGTGGTCTACGGACTGTGGGGGCTCTTCTTCCTCCAGCAGCACGTGATCGGCCTGTCGCGGTGGCTGTCCGAATGGCTGGGCTGGATCCCCCTGTTCAAGGTGGACGGCACCCAGCCCGGCGAACCGCTCGCCTCCGAGAGCGTGTTCACCGCGTCCACCTTCGTCGCCGGGATCGTCGTCGCCCTGATGGTCGCGCCGATCCAGTGTTCGGTGATGCGCGAGGTCTTCTCGCAGGCCCCGGCCGGCGAACGCGAGGGCGCCTACGCGCTCGGCGCCACCCGCTGGGGCATGATCCGCTCGGTCGTCCTGCCGTACGGCAAGGGCGGAATCATCGGCGGCACCATGCTCGGGCTCGGCCGGGCCCTCGGCGAGACCATCGCGGTCTACCTGATCATCTCGCCGGTCTTCGTCATCCAGCCGCACATCCTCCAGACCGGCTCCAACTCGGTGTCCTCGCTGATCGCCCTGCACTACGGAGACGCCTCCGACTTCGGTATGTCGGCGCTGATGGCCGCGGGCCTGGCGCTGTTCCTGCTCACCCTGGCGGTCAACTTCACCGCCTCCTCCGTGGTGGCCCGCAGCCGCTCCGGCGCGCAGAGCGAGGCATGAGATGACCGTCATCGAAGAGACGACCCCGGCCGCCGTACGGGACACGGCGCCCGCACCCGCGGAACCCGCCGTGGAGGACGCGCCGCAGCCACCGCGGCCGCGCCGCATCGGCGGGGTCACCCGCACCGGGGTGCTGTCCCTGTGCGGCGCCGCCGCCTCCGGACTCTGCGTCACCATCCTGCTGTTCGGCCAACTCGCCCCGTTCTCGGGCGCGCTGGGCTTCACCGTCACCGCCTACCTCGTCTTCCTGGCGGTCTACGCGGTGCTGACCGGCCTGGACGAGGACGGCCAGGCCGTACGCGACCGGGTCATGACCGTCGTGCTGTGGACGGCGGCCACGCTGCTGTTCTCCGGCCTCGTCATGGTCGTCGGCTTCACCGGCTGGCGCGGCCGCGAGGCACTGCCGCACGGCAACTTCTTCACCCAGGACATGCAGGCCTCGGGCCCGCTCGACCCGCTCACCCACGGCGGCATCGCCCACGCGATGCTCGGCACGCTCACGATGATCACCATCGCGCTCGCGATCACCGTGCCGCTGGGCCTCGCCTGCGCCGTGTATCTGAACCAGATCCCGGGCCCGTTCTCCCGGTTCGTCCGCACGATCGTCGAGGCGATGACCGCCCTGCCCTCGATCGTCGCCGGACTGATGGTGTACGCCACCTGGATCCTCGGCCTCGGCATGCAGAAGTCGGGCCTCGCGGCCGGGTTCGCGATCAGCGTGATGATGCTGCCGATCGTGATCCGGGCCTCGGACGTGGTGCTTCGCCTGGTGCCCGGCAACCTCACCGAGGCGGCGGAGGCGCTCGGCGCGCCGCGCTGGCGCACCGTGTGGCACGTCGTGCTGCCCACCGCCCGCTCCGGCCTCGCCACCGCCGTCATCCTCGGCACCGCCCGCGGGATCGGCGAGACCTCGCCCGTCCTGCTCACCGCCGGCTTCACGGCCGCGCTCAACGCGGACGCGACGAGCGGGCCGATGGTCTCGCTGCCGCTCGCGGTCTTCAACTTCGTCAAGTCGCCCGAGCCCACGATGATCGCCCGTGGCTTCGGCGCCGCCGCCGTGCTGATGGCCCTCGTCCTGGTGCTGTTCGTGATCGCCCGGGTGATCGGCGGACGCGGCCCCGGCCACCAGACCAAGCGCCAGGCCCGCCGCACCGCCCGCGCCTCGCGAGCGGACGTACGGCGCTTCGAGGATCTGCACGCGCCCGGCCTGTCCCTGTTCGAGCCCCACGGGGAACCGCAGCCCGCGGGAACCGCCCCGTCCGCCCCCGCCACCGGAGAGACCGACTGATGCGCAGCCACCTCCACACCGCCCTCGGGCGCCTTCGGGTGCTCGGGACGCTCGGCGCGCTGCTCGGCGTGATCGCCGGGCTGCTGGCCGGTCCGCTGGCGGCCCCCGCCGCGGCAGAGAGCTACACGCCGATATCCGGCGCCGGTTCCACCTGGGCCGAGAACGCCGTCGACGAATGGCGGCGCGCCGTCAACCAGTACGGCATGCGGATCAGTTACGCCGGCACCGGATCCTCCGACGGCCGCCGTCAGTTCCTCAGCGGCACCGTCGACTTCGCCGTCTCGGACATCCCGTTCCAGACGCACCCGACCGACGGTTCGGCAGCCGAACGGCCCGCCTCCGGGTCGTACGCCTACATGCCGATCGTGGCCGGCGGCACCGTCTTCATGTACCACCTGACCGTCAACGGCAAGCGGGTCACCAACCTGCGCCTGTCCGGCGACGTGGTCACCAGGATCTTCACCGGTGCCGTCAAGACCTGGGACGACCCGGTCATCAAGGCCGACAACCCCGGGCTCCAGCTCCCGCACCGCACCATCGTCCCCGTCGTACGCTCCGACGGCTCGGGCTCCACGGCCCAGTTCACGATGTGGATGGCCAACCAGCACAAGTCGCTGTGGCAGGACTACTGCCGCAGGGTCGGGCGCTCCGGAGCCTGCGGGCAGACCTCGTACTACCCGACCGTCTCCGGCATGATCGCCCAGTCCGGCGACCTCGGAGTCGCGGGCTACGTCGCCCAGAACTACGGCGAGGGCGCGATCGGGTACGTCAACTACTCGTACGCCCTGAACGCGCACTATCCGGTCGCCAAGGTCCTCAACCACGCGGGCTACTACACCGAGCCGACCCCGCAGAACGTCGCGGTCTCGCTGCTCAAGGCGCGGATCAACAACGACAAGAACTCCGCGGACTACCTCACCCAGAAGCTCGACGGCGTCTACAACGACTCCGACAAGCGCAACTACCCGCTGTCCAGCTACTCGTACATGATCCTGCCGCTGAAGGTGCAGGGCACCTTCACCAAGGCCAAGGGCAAGACGCTCGGCGCGTTCTCGTACTACTTCATGTGCCAGGGCCAGCAACAGGCGCCCTCGCTCGGCTACTCGCCGCTGCCGATCAACCTGGTGAAGGCGGGCTTCGACCAGATCCGCCGCATCCCCGGCGTCCAGGCCCAGAGCGTCAACATCAAGGGTTGCAACAACCCGACCTTCTCCAGCGACGGGCACAACAAGCTCGCCGACACCGCCCCCTATCCGGCCGCCTGCGACAAGAAGGGCGCCCCGGCCTGCACCACCGGCAGCGGCGGCGCCAAGGCGGGCGGCGGCTCGGGCGGTTCGGGATCCACCGGCGGCACGAGCGGCGGCTCCGGCTCCGGCGGCTCCACCGGCGGCAGCTCCGGCGGCGGTACCACCGGCGGGAGTTCGGGCGGTGGTGGCACCGCCTCGGGAGGCGGAACCGGCGGCGGTTCCGGACCGGTCGTCGACCCGGACACCGGCCAGACGCTCTCGCCCGGCTCGGGCGGCGGCTCGGGGAGCGGCGCCTCCGGCGGCAGCGGCGGCAACGGCGGGAACGGCTCGGTGAACGACACCATCGCGCTCGCCCAGCCGGTCTCCGTGTCCGGCACCCAGGGCTGGACCACCACCCAGACGCTCATGCTGATCGCGGCCTTCCTCGTGCTCGGTCTCGTCCTGCTGCCCTCCGTGGTGTCCCGGGCGATCACCGGGCGGGGCGCGGGCAAGGACGCCGGAGAGGGGCGGCGGCGATGAGCTCCCGCAGCACAGGAACCCGCGTACGACGGCTGCTCGTGCGCGTCGTCGCCGGCGCGGCCGCGGGCGCCCTCGCCGGTCTCGGGGTGGCCCAGGCGGCCGGCCCCGCCTCCGCCGCGGGCACCGCCGACGCCACCTCCTCGGCGATCACGGTCTCCGGCCGCGGCGAGTTCAAGGACATGAGGTTCACCGTCGACCAGACCGCGCATCTGACCAGCCAGGCGGTCACGGTCTCCTGGTCGGGCGGCACCCCGAGCACGTTCGCCGGCACGTCGTTCAACACCGACTTCGTGCAGATCATGCAGTGCTGGGGCGACGACGACGGCACCGTGCCTGACAACCCGGGCCCCGCCCGCACCCAGTGCCAGTACGGAGCCTCCCCGACCACCGACCGCGGCAGCTGGCCGGGCAACGACTACGACGACACCCGCAAGGTCTTCTACAACGCCGAACCCACCAACTACGGCCAGGACAACCGGTACGGGGCCGGCAACCCCAACGCCCCGGGCGAGGTGCCCTTCAAGTCCGTCGACGGCACGGTGATCACCTCGGGCACCCAGAACAACGCCTTCTTCAACCGCAACACCACCAACGAGGTCGACTTCGCCCGCACCGGCGCCGACGGCTCCGGCAAGGAGTACTTCGAGGTCCAGACCGCCAACGAGGCCCCGCACCTGGGCTGCGGTGTGCCGGTCACGGTCAACGGGGGCACCAGGCCCCGTTCCTGCTGGCTGGTCATCGTCCCGCAGGGCCACCTCGACCTGGACGGCAGCCCGTACGCCGACCACAGCCAGGTCAACGCCGGATCCCCCGTCTCCTCCACCAACTGGAAGAACCGGGTGGCGATCCCGCTCGGCTTCAACTCCGTCGGCACCAACTGCGCGCTCGGCGCGAAGGAACGCGCCACCACCGGCAGCGAGCTCGCCGCCGACGCGATGACCAGCTGGCAGGCGGCCCTGTGCCCGACCGGCACGGTGTACGGCTACACCGAGCTCGGCGAACCGGACACCCGCGCCCGCCTCATCAACGACGGCTCCTCCGGGCTCGCCTTCACCACCCGCGCCCTCGGAGCCGACACCGGGACCACGGCACCCTCCGACCCGACCGTGTACGCGCCCGTCGCGCTCTCCGGGACCGTCATCGGCTTCACCGTCGAACGCAGGCCCAAGGCGGGCGCGCCGGACTCCGTCCGCAAGCTCGCGGGCACCAAGGTCGAGTCCGTCGACCTCACCCCGCGCCTGGTCGCCAAACTGCTCACCGAGTCGTACCGCAACTCACCCTGGGGAGCCGTCCTCGGCGAGTCCGCCGCCACCGGCTACGACTGGGCGAGGACCAACCCCGCGGGCCTGGCCAGTGACCCCGAATTCATCTCCCTGAACCCCGAGTTCGCGGATCTGTCGGTCTCCGAGACCCCGTCCACCGACACCGACCTGATCACCTCGCTCGGGCACAGCGACTCCGCCCGCGCGCTGTGGCAGTGGATCCTCGCCGACAAGGACGCCCGCGGCTTCCTGGCCGGTACGGCCGACGCCTGGGGCACCCGGGTCAACCCGTACTACAGCACCACCGCGACCCTGAACCCGACCGGCGTCGCCTTCGACCCCGCGAGCGCCGACGACTACCCGAAGAGCGATCCCTGGTGCACGATCCCGCCGGGTACCGACGCCACCGTCAAGCAGTGCATGACCGACTTCCACCCCTACGTCGAGGACATGCACTCCGGTGCCCTGCACACCCGGCGCGCCGACACCCTCTGGAAGTCCAGCTGGGACGCGCTCGCCAACCCGCCGGCCTTCAAGAGCCCCGGACCCCAGACCGTCGGCTCCCGGTTCGTGATCACCGTCACCGACGCGGCCTCCGCGGCGCGCTACGGCCTCCAGACCGCCCGGCTGCGCAACACCGCCGGAAAGTTCGTTGGCCCCGCCACGGCGTCCCTGACCGCGGCGGCCACCGGTGCCACCGGCGCCGGAGCCCCCGAGATCACCCCGGCGGGCGCCGACGCCGCGGGCGCATACCCGCTCGCCCAGCTCGTCTACGCGGCCGTCCGGCCGGCCGGGGTCGACGCGGCCGCCCGCAAGGACTACGCGGCCCTGCTGCGGTACGCCGCCGGTGACGGACAGACCAGCGGCGCCGACCCGGGCCTGCTCCCGGCCGGCTACGCCCCGCTCTCCGCCGCCCTGCGCACCAAGGCGACCACGGCCGCCGCCGCCCTCGTCCACTACACCGGACCCAGCTCGACGCCCACCGGCGGCTCGGGTTCCAGCGGCGGATCGAGCGGCGGCTCCACCGGCGGCGGCTCCGACAGCTCCGGCGGCGGATCGGGCGGCGCAGGCACCGGCGGCTCCACGGGCGGCGACTCCGGCGGCGGCAGCGGCGGCGGCGGTGCCACGCCGAGCGCCGGCGCGAGCGCGAAGCCGAGTGCCGCGCCGTCCTACGACGGCGGCAAGGCGCTTCAGACCACCGCGCTGGGCACCACGCCCGACGACCCGGCCAACTCCCTGCGGTACGCCGTCCCGGTCGGCGCCGCGCTCGGCGCCTTCGCCGGCATCGGCGCCCCGTTCGCCGGCGGCGGCAGGCTCCGGCTCCCACTGCGCGTCCCGCTGCCCGGCGGGCGTTCGGTGACCGTCCCCGCGTTCACCCTGCCCGAGTGGCTGCGCAGGCTGCTGCCCTCCGGCCGGAGCTGACCCACCGGAGCGCGGGCCCGCCGGGCCCCGCTCCCCACAGACGGCCGTCCGCCCCGAAAGGCAGTCGGGGCGGACGGCCCGTACCACCCTGCCAGATCCTCCCGACGTCACTCGCACACCCTCTGGAGACTCTCAATGCGCACGACGCGCCTTTCGGCGGCCATGGTCGCCGCCGCCGTGGTGTCCGGCACGCTGGCTCTGGCGAGCCCGGCGTCCGCCGACCCCACCCCCGCCGGAACCTTCCGCAAGCTGGTCGGTGTGGGTTCGGACACCACCCAGGACGTGCTCAACGCCCTCGCCGGCGACACCGTCAACGGCAACTCCTACACGGCCACCGCCGTGCAGGCGGCCAGCGGCGCGGGCGTCGCCTCCTACGACGCGATCGAGCCCGGCACCGGCTCCACCACCTCGAACATCCAGACCCGCACGGGCGGCCCGTCCTTCCTGCGCCCCAACGGCTCCGGCAAGGGCCGTCTCGCCCTGAGCATGTCGCTGACCGGCGACAAGTTCCCCGACAGCTCGGGTGTCTCCATCAAGGGCCAGGTCGACTTTGCCCGCTCCTCCAGCGGCCCGAGCTCCTCCGGAACCGCCTTCACCTACATTCCGTTCGCGCGTGACGCGGTCGGCGTGGCGGTCCGCGGCTCGGCCCTGAACACGCTGACCGTCGACCAGCTGCACGACATCTACTCGGGCTCGCTGACCGTGGTGAACGGTCAGACCGTGCACCCGAAGATCCCGCAGAGCGGCTCCGGCACCCGCAAGTTCTTCCTCGGCGCCATCGGCCTCACCGACGCCACGCTCTCCCCGACCGTCGCGGTCGTCCAGGAGAACCAGGCCAACGGCGCCGTCGACGCGGACGGCGCGCTCGTCCCGTTCTCGGTGGGCAGCTGGATCGCCCAGAACAACGGCGTCTCCCCGGACTTCAGCACCTCCGCGGCCGCCGCCGGCGCCCACCTGGCCGCCGTACAGCTGCCCGGCGACACCGGTGCCACCACCCCGATCGCCACCGTGAACGGCAAGCTCGCCCCCGTCGGCGCCTACTACGAGAACGCCACCTTCGGCCGCGACGTCTACAACGTCGTCCCGAGCCGGGCGATCGACCCGACCGGCATCTTCTTCGACAAGGACCTCTACGACGTCTTCGTCACCAGCGGCTCCCACGAGGCGGCCCTCGCCTCCGACGCCGCCGAGGGCGTCATCGCCAAGTTCGGCTTCGTGAACGAGTCCTACAACGGCTCGGTCAACCTCGCCAAGCACGCCAAGCTCGGCGGCCTGGAGGAGTCCGGCGTCGACGCCGCCACGCCGGCCGCGCCGACCCTGAGCGGCACCCGCGGCGACGGCAGCGTCAAGTTCAACTGGACCGCCCCGGCCGCCACCGGCCTCCCCGTCACCGACTACCGCGTGACGCTGACCGGTTCGGACGGCGCCGTCGTGGCCGTCAAGGACGTCCCGGCCACCACCACCTCGTACACCTTCAGCGGTCTGGCCCTCGGCCACTACACGGCCACGGTCTCCGCCGCCAACCTCAACGGCACCGGCGCCACCGCCTCCTGGACCGGCGACATCAAGTACACGACCACCACGAAGGCGACCACCGCGACGACCGCGTACGGCAAGACCCCGAAGGTAGCCGTCACGGTCGCCGACACGCACGGCGTCGTCCCGACCGGCACGGTCACCGTGAAGGAGGGCACCACCACCCTCGGCACGGGCACCCTGGACAGCAGCGGCAAGGTCTCCGTCAGCCTGTCCAGCCACCTGAAGGTCGCCAAGCACAACCTCACGGTGTCGTACGCCGGCAACAGCAAGCTGCTGACGTCCAACGCGACCACCTCGGTGACCGTCTCGAAGGCGGCCCCGAGCGTCGGCACCACGGCGCCGGCCTCGATCAGCCACCTCTCGCAGGCCAAGGTCGCCGTCAAGGTCACCGCGACGGGCACCACGCCGACCGGCACGGTCCGCATCTACGAGGGCTCGCGCGTCATCGCCACCGGCACCCTGAGCGGCGGCAAGGTCACCGTCAAGCTGCCCAAGCTGTCCCGCGGCACGCACACCCTGCACGTCTGGTACGTGGGTTCCACCACGGTGAGCTCGAAGAACGGCGCCAACTTCAAGATCAAGTCCACCTGATCCACGGTCCGTCGAACCACCCTCTCGCCGGGGGCGTCCAGCTCGACGCCCCCGGCGAGGCCCCGATCCGCCCCACCCGTTCCATGAGTTGAGTGAAGGAGACGTGCCGCCGTGACGGTCGCCGTACAGACCACGCTCGCAACACCCCTGCCGCGACCGGGTGTTCGCAGCGTCACCGCCGTCCGGCATCTCGCCCGCGGCGGCCTGCTCACCCTCGCGGCCCTGCTGCTCGGCCTCACCGCGCAGCTGCTGTTCCTCAGCGGCTTCCAGGAACGAGCGGTCCAGCACGCCGCGTACGACTCCCTGCGCGCCCAACTGGCCCTGGGGACCGCCCCGGTGGCCCAGACCGACCAAGAGGGCGCCCTGCTCGCCCCCGGCACGCCGGTGGCGCTCATCGACATCCCCGCCCTCCACGTCCGCCAGGTGGTCCTGGAGGGCACCGACTCCGGGGTCATGACCGACGGCCCCGGCCACCGCCGGGACACCCCGATGCCGGGGCAGGCCGGCACCAGCGTGCTGATGGGCCGCGCCGCCGCGTACGGCGGCGCCTTCGGACGCCTCGGCGACCTCGCCGCCGGCGACACGTTCAGCGTCACCACCGGACAGGGCCGGGCGAAGTACCGGGTCTTCGGCATCCGGCGCGCCGGGGACCCCGCGCCCGCCCCGCTCGACGCCGGCAAGGGCCGCATGGTCCTCCTCACGGCCACCGGAACGGACTTCATGCCGGGCGGGGTGCTGCGGGTCGACGCCGAGCTGGTCTCCGCACCGGCCCAGACGCCGTCCGCCGTGATCCGCTCCGGCACGCTCCCCGAGTCCGAGCAGCCGCTGGCCCGGCCCGGCGGGATGCCGTGGCCGCTGGTGATGTGGCTCCAGGCGCTGGTGGCGATGGCGGTCGCCGCGGTGTGGGCCTGGCACCGCTGGGGCCGCCACCAGACCTGGATCGTGTTCGCCCCGGTCGTCGCGGTCCTCGGCCTTCAAGTGGCGACCCGCGCCACGGAACTCCTCCCCAACCTGACGTGATCTCACCCGACCCGACCCGACCCGACCTGACCCGACCTGACCCGTTCCGTCCCGACCTGACCAGACCCGAGCCGGCCCGAGCCGACCTGACCCGAGCCGACCCGAACCGGCGCCCGATGTGCCCCCGCCTCACCCAGCCCCGCCCGCCGGACCCAGCCGCCCGGCCCGATTCCGCCATGAGGTGCCCGACGTGACCGATGCGACCGCCGCGCGTGACAGCGCCGTGACCGAGACCGCCCCGACCGACAGCGTTCCGGCCGCCACAGCCGGGACCGGCCCCGCCCACACCGCCACCGCCGTCATCGACCCGGGGACCGCCACGGCCGAGACCGTCGCGCTCCCGCCCGTCCACTCGGACGTGCCCCTCCCGGTCCGCCGGGGAGCGGCCCCGGCGGAGCTCGACGCGCGCGAGGTGTCGGCCTGGTTCGGCAGCCACCTGGTGCTTGAGCGGGTCTCCCTCACCATGCCCGCCGGACAGGTCACCGCCCTGATCGGCCCTTCCGGCTGCGGCAAGTCGACCTTCCTGCGCACCCTCAACCGGATGCACGAGCTGATCCCCTCCGCCCAGATGGCCGGCGAGGTGCTCTTCGACGGCGAGGACATCTACGCCCCCGAGCGGCGGCTGACCGAGGCCCGGCGCCGGATCGGCATGGTCTTCCAGAAGCCGAACCCGTTCCCGGCCATGTCGATCTACGACAACGTGGTCGCGGGCCTGCGCCTGACCGGCACGCGTACGAGCCGCCGGGAGAAGGACGAGCTGGTCGAGGAGAGCCTGACCCGGGCAGGCCTGTGGAAGGAGGTCCGGGACCGGCTGCGGCAGCCCGGCGGGGCGCTCTCCGGAGGCCAGCAGCAGCGGCTGTGCATCGCCCGCGCTCTCGCCGTACGGCCCCGGGTGCTGCTGATGGACGAGCCGTGCTCGGCGCTCGACCCGACCTCGACCCGCCGCGTCGAGGAGACCATCCACGAGCTCGCCGGCCAGGTGACCGTCGTCATCGTCACCCACAACATGCAGCAGGCAGCCCGCGTCTCCCGCCAGTGCGCCTTCTTCCTGGCCGAGCAGGGCACCCCGGGCGGAATCGTCGAGCACGGCGCCACCACCGACATCTTCGGCACGCCCAAGGACCAGCGCACGGCGGACTACGTGGCAGGCCGCTTCGGCTGAGCGGTACGGGGCCGAGCCGTACCGGGTCGAGCCGTACCCGGCCGGACCGCGCCCGGCCGTACGGCACGAGTCCGACACCCCGGGCCTTCACATCACGGAACGTCACCTCGGAGGCCGGAGCCGGTGACGGTTCCGGGAGCGGGCCGCCCGGGTGTGAGACCGTGGAGACCACGAAGGGGAATGGGCCCGGGCACGCCGGGCGTTCCCCGGTGCACATCGGCGGACGCCACCCGCCGGGTCGGATCACGGCCGGTCACCAGGACCCGTTCAAGATCCAAACGCCCGAAGAGCCGGGCGAGTTTACCCATCCTCGTAGCCGACCATGCGCCGCGCGGCCAGATTTTCTTCCCCTAACGGGCTGAACTTTTGTTGATCGTGGGTTAGTTGGCCGCCCGATCGTCCTACCCTTCAAAGGGTGAACCAACTGATGTCCCGAGAGTCCGAGGCCGATCTCCCCGGGGAGCCGCTGCTCCCGGGCGCGCTGCCCGAGGCACTGCGCGCCGAACTCGTGGCCTTCCGTCGCGACTTGCACATGCACCCGGAGCTCGGCAACCAGGAGTTCCGCACCACCGCGGCCATCAAGGCGCGCCTGGAGCAGGCGGGCCTGGAGCCGCGGGTCCTCTCCATCGGGACCGGCCTCATCTGTGACATCGGGGACGCGGACGACGTACGCCCCATGCTGGCGCTCCGCGCCGACATCGACGCGCTGCCCATCCCGGACACGAAGAGTGACTGCGCATATCGCTCGACCGTGCCCGACCGCGCCCACGCCTGCGGCCACGACATCCATACGACGGTCGTGCTCGGTGCCGGTCTCGTACTCGCCGGACTGCACGCCCAGGGCCTGCTGCCGCGGCGGGTCCGGCTGATCTTCCAGCCCGCCGAGGAGGTACTGCCCGGCGGAGCCCCGGACGCGATCGAGTCGGGCGTGCTCGAAGGGGTCGGGCGGATCGTCGGCGTGCACTGCGACCCGAGGGTCGACGCGGGGCGCATCGGACTGCGGCACGGCGCCATCACCTCGGCCTGCGACCGGCTGGAGGTGTCCCTCGACGGCGCGGGCGGCCACACCGCGCGCCCCCACCTCACCACCGACCTCGTCACCGCCGCCGCGCGGGTCGTCACCGACGTGCCGGCGCTCGTCGCCCGGCGCGTGGACGCCCGCAGCGGCCTCGCGGTGACCTGGGGGCGCATCGAGTCGGGGCACGCCTGCAACGTGATCCCCCAGCACGCCGAACTGTCGGGGACGATCCGCTGCCTGGACCTCGAGGCCTGGCGCGCCGCGCCGGACCTCGTCCACGCGGCCATCGACGAGATCGCGAACCTCTACCGCGCCAAGTCCGAGATCAACTACATCCGGGGCGTCCCGCCGGTCGTCAACGACCCGGCCGTCACCGACCTGCTCCGCGACGCGATGACGGCCCGGCGCGGCGCGCACTCCATCGAGGACACCGAGCAGAGCCTCGGCGGCGAGGACTTCTCCTGGTACCTGGAGCACGTGCCCGGCGCCATGGCCCGGCTCGGGGTGCGGCGCCCCGGCGACCGCACCACCCGCGATCTGCACCGGGGCGACTTCGACGCCGACGAGCACGCGATCACGGTGGGCGTCGAGATGTTCACCGCCGCCGCCCTCCTGGACCAGCAGCCCTCGTCCTAGTACCGCAGCGGGCGACAGGCCGGGTCCGAGCCCCGTGCGCGGCCGGGTGAACTCCGGTCGCGCCCCTCGGTGGCCCGCAGTAGCGTGGTCCGCAGTTCTTCGTCAGCAGTCACTCCGTGGAGCAGGAACCATCCGCTCCGTCACGTGGGCTCCGTCCTCCGGAAACCCGCGTGTCGGACGTGGTGGGCGCTGCATCCCCAAACACACCTTTCGGTCCCGTGGTTCACAAGGACGTAACCGGCCATCGGCACGAATGGATAACGGCCAGGCGGAATCCCGTTCCCTGGACTGTCTACGCGCGTTAATGTGCGCCGAACTGAGCACCCACTGCGGGGCTTTGGAGAATGGGGAACTTCAGATGCGTCGGATTGCCAGCCTGACCCGCGTCGCGGTGGGGGTCGCGTCGCTCGCACTCGCCGCCACCGCCTGCGGCGGTACCAGCAGCGACAGCAACAGCAGCAGCAACAGCAGCTCGAGCGGCGGCGCCAAGGGCCTCGCCATCGCGTACGACGTCGGAGGCAAGGGCGACCAGTCCTTCAACGACGCCGCGTTCGCCGGCCTGGAGAAGGCGAAGAAGGAGTTCGGCTACCAGACGGCCGACGTCGAGCCCACCGACAACGAGACGGACGCCGACAAGCAGCAGCGCCTCGAGTCGCTGGCCAGGCAGGGCTACAACCCCGTCATCGGCATCGGCTTCGCCTACGGTCCCGCGCTGGAGAAGGCCGCCGCGAAGTTCCCGAAGACCAGCTTCGGCATCGTGGACTCGGTCGTGCCGGGCAAGAACGTGGCCTCCCTGGTCTTCGCCGAGCAGGAGTCCTCCTACCTCGCCGGTGTCGCGGCCGCCAAGGCCACCAAGAGCAACACGGTCGGCTTCATCGGCGGCGTGGACGTTCCGCTGATCCACAAGTTCGAGGCCGGTTACACCCAGGGCGTCAAGGACACCAAGCCCGGCGTGAAGGTCCTCTCGCAGTACCTCACGCAGACCGCCGCCGAGGGTGGCTTCTCCAGCCCCGACAAGGGCAAGGCCGCTGCCGAGGGTCAGATCGAGAAGGGCGCGGACGTCCTCTACGCCGCGGCCGGACTCTCCGGTCAGGGTGTCATCGAGGCCGCCGCCAAGGCGAAGGTCTGGGCGATCGGCGTCGACTCCGACCAGTACAAGCAGGCGGCGCTGGCGTCGTACAAGGACTTCATCCTGACCTCCGCGCTCAAGGATGTCGGCGGCGCGGTCTACACGCTGTCCAAGTCGGTCCACGACGGCAAGCCGCTGACCGGCACGCAGACCTTCGACCTCAAGGCCAACGGTGTCGGCCTCGCCGACAGCAACCCGAAGATGTCGCAGATCGCCGGTCTGAACGACGCCGTGGCCAAGGCCAAGGCGGCCATCATCGCCGGTGACATCAAGGTCAAGACCTCCTAGGACCTGTCCGACGCCGAGGCGGGCGGCGGCACCGGTCGCGTGAGCGGCGGGTGACCGCGGCGGGCCCCGGCCCGCCCGGCCCTCGCCGGGCGGGCGAACAGGATCGAAGTACCGCGGAACGGGCGGGCACCCCTGGTGCCCGCCCGTTCCGCTGTCCGCTCCCGGAGTCACCGTCCGCGATCTTCCCTTTGCGATCGGCGCGTCCCGGGCCCGCCGGCAAGTGGCGTCGGGCACAGCCGGATAACAAGGTGGACAGAAGGGGTTTTCTAGTTGGTCTACGCGCGTTAATCTGCGGCGAAGCCAGCGCCGAAGCTGAACCGTCGGGCGCTGTACGACAGGAGTACATGTAATGCGCCGGGTTACCCGCATCGCGCTCGCAGGCACTGCGACCGCCTCTCTCGCCCTCGCTCTGTCCGCCTGTGGCGGCACCTCGACCTCCAGCTCGTCCTCCTCGGACTCCAAGGGCGGTCACAAGGGCCTCGCCCTCGCGTACGACGTCGGCGGCAAGGGCGACCAGTCCTTCAACGACGCCGCGTTCGCGGGTCTGACGAAGGCGAAGGACGAGTTCAAGTACGACACCGCCGACCTCGAGCCCACCGACGGCGAGACGGACGCGGACAAGACGCAGCGCCTGATCTCGCTGGCCAAGCAGGGTTACAACCCGGTCATCGGCATCGGTTACTCCTACGGCCCGGCCGTCAAGGCCGCCGCCGCGAAGCTCCCGAAGACCACCTTCGGCATCGTCGACGACTCCACCGTCGAGGCGAAGAACGTCGCGGACATGGTCTTCTCCGAGCAGGAGGCCTCCTACCTGGCCGGCGTCACCGCCGCCAAGGCCACGAAGTCCAACACGGTCGGCTTCATCGGCGGCGTGGACGTTCCGCTGATCCACAAGTTCGAGGCGGGCTTCGAGCAGGGTGTCAAGGACACCAAGCCGGGCGTGAAGGTCCTCTCGCAGTACCTGACGCAGACCGCCCAGGAGGGTGGCTTCTCCAGCCCCGACAAGGGCAAGACGGCCGCCGAGGGCCAGATCGAGAAGAAGGCCGACGTCGTCTACGCCGCCGCCGGTCTGTCCGGTCAGGGCGTCATCGAGGCCGCCGCCGCCGCGAAGGTCCTCGCCATCGGTGTCGACTCGGACCAGTACAACCAGCAGGCGCTGGCCAAGTACAAGGACTCGATCCTGACCTCCGCGACCAAGGATGTCGCCAAGGCGGTCTACAACCTGGCGAAGTCGGTCGAGGACGGCAAGCCCGAGAGCGGTATCGTTCGGGGCGATCTGAAGTCGGGCGAGGTCGGCCTGGCCGACTCCAACCCGTCCTTCAAGAGCAACACCGCGATCCAGGACGCCGTCAAGGCCGCCCAGGAGAAGATCATCAGCGGTGCGATCAAGGTCAAGACCAGCTGACGAGAGTTACCTCAGGAGCAGCCAATGCGGTCCCGGGGAAGTTCGGGCAAGTCTCAGTGCCGTCCGGCACGGGGAGGCGCCCGCTCCGCCCCGGAGTCGCTTGGTAATCGCGGGGTTACGTCCGTTCGACGGGATACGAGGAGCCTCGCTCCCCGTGTCCCGTTCTCGCGGCACGTGGCCCCTTTCGTTGCCGTAGGGGCGCTACGCGCGTAGACGACCCCCTTTCCCTCAGGAGAGTGCGCCATCAACGCGTCCAGCAGCCCTCCGGCCGGCGCGGTCAACGGTCAGACGACCGCTGTCGAACTCGCCGGGATCACCAAGCGATTCCCTGGCGTCGTGGCCAACCACGACATCCACCTCAGCGTCCGCAAGGGCACCGTGCACGCCCTCGTCGGCGAGAACGGCGCCGGCAAGTCGACGCTGATGAAGATTCTCTACGGCATGCAGAAGCCGGACGAGGGCACCATCGCCGTCGACGGCGAACAGGTCACCTTCTCCTCGCCCGGTGACGCCATCGCCCGCGGTATCGGCATGGTCCACCAGCACTTCATGCTGGCCGACAACCTCACCGTCCTGGAGAACGTCGTCCTCGGCAGCGAGAAGCTGTACGGGATCGGCGCCAGGGCCCGCCGCAAGATCGCGGAGCTCTCCGAGCGCTACGGCCTCGGAGCCCGCCCCGACGTCCTCGTCGAGGAGCTCGGTGTCGCCGACCGGCAGCGCGTGGAGATCCTCAAGGTCCTCTACCGCGGCGCCCGCATCCTGATCCTGGACGAGCCCACCGCCGTCCTGGTCCCGCAGGAGGTCGACGCGCTATTCGACAACCTGCGCGAGCTCAAGGCCGAGGGCCTGTCCGTCATCTTCATCTCGCACAAGCTGGGCGAGGTCCTCTCCGTAGCCGACGACATCACCGTCATCCGGCGCGGTACGACGGTCGGCACCGCCGTACCGTCCGAGACGACCCCGCGTCAGCTCGCCGAGCTGATGGTCGGCAGCGAACTGCCGACGCCCGAGACCTCCGAGTCGACGGTCACCGACCGGGCCGTGATCGAGGTCGAGGACCTGGTCGTCTTCGCCAAGGGCTCCGTGTCGATGGGCAAGGGCTCCGCGGCCCTCCTCATGGACGAGGTGGAGCGCGGTGCCGTACGGCTCGTGCTCAACCATGTCTCCTTCACCATCCACGCCGGTGAGGTGATGGGTATCGCCGGTGTCGAGGGCAACGGCCAGACCGAGCTCATCGACGCGCTGATCGGCCTCAAGGGCGCCGACTCCGGTGTCATCCGCTTCGCGGGCGACGACATCACCGGCCAGTCCACGCGCAAGCGCCGCGAGAACGGCATCGGCTACATCCCCGAGGACCGCCACCGTCACGGCCTCCTCCTGGAAGCCCCCCTCTGGGAGAACCGCATCCTCGGCCACGTCACCGAGAAGCCCAACGCCAAGGGTGTCTGGATCGACATCAAGGGCGCCCAGCAGGACACCCGCCGCATCGTCGAGGAGTACGACGTGCGCACCCCCGGCATCGACGTCACGGCGGCCTCCCTGTCCGGCGGCAACCAGCAGAAGCTGATCGTCGGCCGCGAGATGAGCCACAAGCCCAAGTTCCTGATCGCCGCCCACCCCACCCGCGGTGTGGACGTCGGCGCGCAGGCGCAGATCTGGGACCAGATCCGCGCGGCGCGCCGCGAAGGGCTCGCCGTCCTGCTGATCTCGGCGGACCTGGACGAGCTCATCGGCCTGTCCGACACGCTCCGGGTGATCTACAACGGCAAGCTGGTCGCGGACGCGGACCCGGCCACCATCACCCCGGAGGAACTCGGCTCGGCCATGACCGGCGCCGCCTCCGGACACCTGGAGAACGAGGAGCTCGCCGAAGCGGCCGAGCTCGAAGAGCCCGCCGAGAACCCGGCGGACGCCCCGGAAGACGAGGCCCGCTGATGAAGAAGTTCGACAAGGAGCGCCTGCTCCTCGGGGTGGCCGGACCGGTCATCGCGCTCGTCGTCGCCGTGGCGCTGACCTCGATCGTGCTGATCGCCTCGGGCAAGAACCCGATCGAGCCGTACACGATCATGTTCCAGCAGGCGACGTACTCCGACATCCAGGTCCTGATCATCAACCAGGCCTCGCTGTACTACATCGCGGCGCTCGCGGTGGCCATCGGCTTCCGGATGAACCTGTTCAACATCGGTGTCGACGGCCAGTACCAGCTCGCCGCCATGATGGCCGCGATCGTCGGCGCGCACGTCGCGCTGCCGGCCGTGCTCCAGGTCCCGCTGCTGATGGTGACCGCGATCTGCACCGGTGCCTTCTGGGCCGGCATCGCCGGTGTCCTCAAGGTCACCCGCGGGGTCAGCGAGGTCGTCGCGACGATCATGCTGAACGCGATCGCGACCTCCGTCATCGCCTACATGTGGCTGCCCGACGTCTTCGGCGTCAAGCTCGGCAACAACAACACCACCGGCGTGATGCACAAGTCCGGCTGGATCCCCGGCTTCAGCATGGGCGACGCGGGCGAGATCTACGGTCTGGTCATCCTCGCCGTCGTCCTCGGCATCGGCTACTGGATCGTCCTCAACCGCACCCGCTTCGGCTTCGACCTGCGCGCCTCCGGCGCCTCCGAGTCCGCCGCCGCGGCCAGCGGTGTCGACCCCAAGCGCATGGTGCTCACCGCGATGCTGCTCTCCGGCGGCATCGCCGGTCTCGCGGGTCTGCCGATCCTGCTCGGCGACACCCACACGTACAGCCTGAACTTCCCGGTCGGCATCGGCTTCCTCGGCATCGGTATCGCGCTGCTCGGCCGCAACAGTCCCGTGGGCATCGCCTTCGCGGCCCTGCTGTGGGCCTGGCTCGACAAGGCCTCGCCCGAGCTCGACTTCCACGGGTACGACAAGGAGATCGCGGTCATCATGCAGGGCCTGATCGTGATCGCGGTCGTGGTCTCGTACGAGGCCGTGCGCGAGTGGGGTCTGCGCCGTCAGCAGCGCCGCGTCGGCGCGGAACTCGCCGCGGGCAACGTCCTCGGCGCCACCGGTAACGAAAAGGAGGTGGCGGGTCGATGACCACCGCAACCGACGTCAACCAGCCCACGTTGCAGCCCGGGGCCCCCAAGGGCCGCCGGATGTCGCTTCCCGTCCTCCTGCTGGTGATCGCGGGCGCCCTGGCGCTGACCTCGATCGTCCGCATCATCACCGGCGCCGACGGCATCACCAACGTCAGCCAGATGTCGACCGCGCTCGAACTGGCCGTCCCGATCGGCCTGGCCGGTCTCGGCGGTCTGTGGGCCGAGCGCTCCGGCGTCGTCAACATCGGCCTCGAAGGCATGATGATCCTCGGCACCTGGTTCGGCGCCTGGGCCGGCTACCAGTGGGGCCCGTGGACCGGTGTCCTGGTCGGCATCATCGGCGGCGCCCTCGGCGGCCTGCTGCACGCGATCATCACGGTCACCTTCAACGTCAACCACATCGTCTCCGGTGTGGCCATCAACATCCTGGCCCTCGGCGTCACCCGCTACCTGTCCCCGATCGCCTTCGTGGGCGTCCAGGGCGGCTCGGCCAAGCAGTCCCCGCCGGTCGACTCGCTCGGCCAGTTCACCGTGCCAGGGCTCTCCGACTGGCTCACCACCCTGAACTCCAAGGGCTGGTTCTTCATCTCGGACATCGCGGGTCTGCTCGGCGGTCTGGTCACCGACGTCTCCTGGCTGACCCTGATCGCCATCGCGCTGATCCCCGGTACCTGGTGGGTCCTGTGGCGCACCTCGTTCGGTCTGCGCCTGCGGTCCTGCGGCGAGAACCCGGTCGCGGCCGAGTCGCTCGGCGTGAACGTCTACAAGTACAAGTACATCGCCGTGATCATCTCCGGCGGACTGGCCGGCCTCGGCGGAGTCTTCCTCTCCATCGTCGCCAACCCCTTCTACCTGGAGGGCCAGACCGCCGGCCGCGGCTACATCGGTCTCGCGGCGATGATCTTCGGCAACTGGATGCCCGGCGGTCTCGCCCTCGGCGCCGGTCTGTTCGGTTACACCGACAGCCTCAACCTGCGCGGCGGCTCGGACAACGTCCACGCCCTGCTGCTGCTCGGCTCCATCCTGCTCGTCATCGGCGCGATCTGGCTCGCGGTGAAGAAGAAGTACGTCTCCGCCGTCATCACCCTGGTCATCGGCGTCCTCGTCTTCCTCTGGTACGCCAACACCAACGAGGTGCCCACCCAGATCGTCTCCGCCACCCCGTACGTCATCACCCTGCTCGTCCTCTCGCTGTCGGCGCAGCGCCTGCGCATGCCGAAGGCGGACGGCCTGCCGTACCGGAAGGGACAAGGCAAGTGACAGCCGCCGGCGTGGAGTCCGCGGACGTCGACTGGGCCGAGCTGCGGGAGGTGGCCCGTACGGCGATGTCCCGCGCGTACGCCCCTTACTCGCACTACCCGGTCGGCGCCGCCGCCCGCGTCGACGACGGCCGGGTCATCTCCGGCTGCAACGTCGAGAACGCCTCCTACGGTCTCAGCCTGTGCGCCGAGTGCGGGCTGGTCTCGGAGCTGCACACCACCGGCGGGGGTCGGCTGACGCACTTCACGTGCGTCGACGGACAGGGCGAGATCCTCGTCCCCTGCGGGCGCTGTCGGCAGCTGCTGTTCGAGTTCGGCGGGGACGACCTGATCCTGGAGACGCCGGCCGGGCTCGTGCCCCTCTCCGAGATGCTGCCGCAGGCCTTCGGGCCGGGCCATCTCACCAAGTAATGCCCCGCGGCCCCTCCCGACCGACCGATCCGGGAGGGGCCGCTCATCTTTCGGAAGGAACGTCATGGCCATGGACGCCGTCTCCGTCATCCGCACCAAGCGGGACCGCGCCGAACTCAGCGACCAGCAGATCGACTGGGTCATCGACGCGTACACCCGCGGCGAGGTCGCCGACTACCAGATGGCCGCCCTCAACATGGCGATCCTGCTCAACGGCATGAACCGCCGTGAGATCGCCCGCTGGACGGCCGCGATGATCGCCTCGGGCGAGCGCATGGAGTTCTCCTCCCTGTCCCGCCCGACCGCCGACAAGCACTCCACCGGCGGCGTCGGCGACAAGATCACCCTCCCGCTGGCCCCGCTCGTCGCCGCCTGCGGTGCCGCCGTGCCCCAGCTCTCCGGACGCGGCCTCGGCCACACCGGCGGCACCCTGGACAAGCTGGAGTCGATCCCGGGCTGGCGCGCGCTGCTGTCCAACGAGGAGATGCTGCACGTCCTCGACACCACCGGCGCGGTCATCTGCGCGGCCGGCGACGGCCTCGCCCCGGCCGACAAGAAGCTCTACGCGCTCCGCGACGTCACCGGCACGGTCGAGGCGATCCCGCTCATCGCCTCCTCCATCATGTCCAAGAAGATCGCCGAGGGCACGGGCTCGCTGGTCCTGGACGTGAAGGTCGGCACCGGCGCCTTCATGAAGACCATCGAGGACGCCCGCGAGCTGGCCTCCACCATGGTGGGCCTCGGCACCGACCACGGCGTCAGGACCGTCGCGCTCCTCACCGACATGTCCACGCCGCTCGGCCTGACCGCGGGCAACGCCCTGGAGGTCCGCGAGTCCGTCGAGGTCCTCGCCGGCGGCGGCCCCGCCGACGTCGTCGAGCTCACCATCGCCCTGGCCCGCGAGATGCTCGACGCGGCCGGAGTCAAGGACGCCGACCCGGCGAAGGCGCTCGCCGACGGCTCCGCGATGGACGTGTGGCGCCGCATGATCGCCGCCCAGGGCGGAGACCCGGACGCCACGCTGCCCGTCGCCCGCGAGCAGCATGTCGTGACCGCCTCGGCCTCCGGTGTGCTGACCCGCCTCGACGCGTACGACGTCGGCATCGCCGCCTGGCGCCTGGGCGCCGGACGCGCCCGCAAGGAGGACCCGGTGCAGGCCGGCGCGGGTGTCGAGCTGCACGCCAAGCCGGGCGACACGGTGACGGCGGGCCAGCCCCTGATGACCCTGCACACGGACACCCCGGACCGCTTCGACTACGCGCTTCAGGCGGTCGAGGGCTCGTACGACGTCGCCGCGGCCGGAACGGAATTCAAGGCCACGCCGATCGTGCTGGACCGGATCGCCTGATCCTCACGAGACCCAGGAACGGGGACCGGTGCTTTCGCGCCGGTCCCCGTCGCCGTCTCATCCGAGCGCGGCCGCGATCACCACGAGCACCGGCACGGCCAGGATCGTCGAGAGCAGGATCGACTCGCGGGCCAGGGACTCGCCGACCCGGTAGCGCGAGGCGTACGTGAACAGGTTCTGCGCGGCCGGCAGCGCCGACGTCACCACCACGTCGAGCAGCGGCGCGCCGCCGAGGCCGAACACGCCGACGGCCAGCGCCCAGGCGGCCAGCGGCTGGCCCACCGCCTTCAGCGCCACCGACAGCAGCACCGGGCCCCGGTCCGAGCCGCGCCCGGGCAGGGCACTGCCGCACAGCGAGATCCCGAAGGCCAGCAGCACCGCGGGCACCGACATGCCGCCGATCAGCCGGAGCGGTTCCAGGATCGGACCCGGAACGCTCAGCCCGGCCGCCGAGACCGCGACGCCGCTCAGCGAGCCGACCGCGATGGGATTGCGCAGCGGTGTGAGCAGCCGCCGCCACAGCGGGCCCTTCTCACCCGCCCCGGACAGATCGAGGACGGTCAGGGCGATCGGCGTGACCATGATCTGCTGGAACAGCAGCACGGGCGCCACCAGCGAGGCGTCGCCCAGCACGTACACGGCGATCGGGATACCGAGGTTGCCGGAGTTGACGTAACTGGAGCAGAGCGCGCCGATTGTCGTCCGGCCCAGGCCCCAGCCCCGTACGGCCCCCACCGTGACGAACACCCCGGCCACCGCGGCCGTGCTCATCGCCGTCACCAGCAGCCGGCTGGAGAAGACGACCGACAGGTCGGCCCCCGCGAGCGTCGTGAACAGCAGCGCGGGCGACGCCACATGGAAGGCCAGCTTCGTCAGCACCTCCCGCCCGTTCTCCCCGAGAGAACCGCGCCGCCCGATGACGTACCCGACGCCGATGACGACGGCGATCACCGCGAAGCCCGTCAGCACCCCTCGCACGGCACCCCCTCGGCGGGCAGGGAGCCGGGCGTGAGGCCGTCGGGTATCCGTGGCGGAACCGGTTCATGGGGCATGCATCCAACCCAAGAGGGAGGACCGGGCGCGGGTCAATGTGATCTTCCGCGCCGCCCGCGATGAGTTCACGGCCGCCGGCCGGTCTACTGACCGTGGACTCCGCGAAACCGGCCGTGCTCGTGCTGCCAGGACTCGTCACCCGGGACGAGGTACCCCGGCTCTGCGAGGCCGTCCGGGCACTCCTCGGGACGACCGGCCGCGGGGTCGTGGTCTGCGATGTCACGGGCCTCGGGCCGCCGGGACTCACCGTCCTCGACGCACTGGCCCGCATGGAACTGGCGGCCCGCCGGGCGGGCGGCCGGATACGCCTGCACGGCCCGGACCCGGCGCTGCGCGCCCTACTCGACCTCGTCGGCCTCCGCTTCGAGACCTGCGACGGCTCCGGACCCGCCGGCTGCCCGGTCTCCGGGAGTCCCGGCCTCCTCGGATCCGTCGAGACGCAGGGGGAGCCCGAAGAGGGGGAACCAGCGGGCCGTGTCCAGGAAGAAGTGGAACCCGGTGAGGCGCCCCTTTGAGATCTCCAGCGCCTGCACCGCCCAAGCCGTGTGGCCGCGGCCGTCCTCGTCCGGCTTGTACTGGGCGAAGCCAGGCAGGCCGTTGACCTCGACCGGGACCAGCCGCGAGCCGGCGCAGGCCGCTCCCAGCGTCGTCATGAAGCCCGTGATGTCCTGGGGGCCGCGCAGCCACAGGTCGAACGGCGGCATCGTCATGACCGCGTCCTCGTGCAGAAGCGCCGTCAGGGCCGTCATGTCGTACCCCTCGAAGGCCGCCACGTAGCGCTCCAGGAGCTTCTGCTGCTCCTCGTCGAGCGGATCGGAGACGGCGGCGTCCGCGCCCGCCTCGGCCTTCTCCGCGAGGGTGGCGCGGGCCCGCTGGAGCGCGCTGTTGACCGAGGCGACCGTGGTTCCGAGGAGCTCGGCGACCTCGCTCGCCCGCCACGCGAGGACCTCACGCAGGATGAGGACCGCGCGCTGCTTGGGCGGCAGCTGCTGGAGGGCCGCCATGAAGGCCAGGCGCACCGACTCCTTGGCGACCGCCGCCTCCGCCGGATCACCGGTCGACGGCAGCACCCGGGCGTCCGGCACCGGCTCCAGCCAGGTGCTGTCGGGGCGCGGGGTGAGCGCGGCCTGCGCGAGCGGCGAGGGAGCCGTGAGATCCATCGGACGAGCCCTTCGATTGCCCGCGTTGAGCATGTCCAGGCACACGTTCGTCGCGATCCGGTAGAGCCAGGACCGCATCGAGGAACGGCCCTCGAACTTGTCGTAGCTGCGCCAGGCGCGGACCATCGTGTCCTGCACCGCGTCCTCGGCCTCGAAGGACGAGCCGAGCATGCGGTAGCAGTACCCGGTCAGTTCGACCCGGTGCCTCTCCAGCCGGACGTCCAGGTCCGTCGTCGTCGCCGTACCCTCGCTCACGCCAACCCACCCCTGTGGCCGTTTCCGATGCGCGCGTCGTCGCGCCGGCACTTCGGAAGCTACCGCAGGGCACTGACAATGGCGCCCGGAGTGGACAAAGCGGCAGGTCGCGGTGGGTGTTCCGGAACGCGTCGAGGGGCCCGGAGGTCTCCCCGGGCCCCTCGACGGCGGATCCTCAGTGGGCCGGCGCGGGCGCGCCGCGCATCCCGACGCGGGCCGCGCGCGAGCCGAACAGGGTGATCGAGACGACTCCCAGCACCGCGAACAGCCCCATGGCCACCGTGCCCGCCCAGCCTCCCGCGTGGAAGGCGACCGCGCCCAGCGTGCTGCCTGCGCTCGAGCCGATGTAGTACGAGGACTGGTAGAGGGCCGAAGCCTGCGCCCGCCCCTCCTTCGCGGTGTGGCTCACCGACGACGAGGCCACCGCGTGGCCCGCGAAGAAGCCCGCGGTGATCAGGACCAGACCGAGCAGGACCAGCGCCAGGGAGCCGGCGAGGGAGAGGAGCAGCCCGGCGGTCGTGGTGGCGCCCGCCAGATAGAGGGAGCCTCGGCGGCCCAGCCGGCCGGCCAGCCGGCCCGCCGTCGACGCCGACACCGTACCGACGAGATAGACCAGGAAGACCGAGCCGACGATGCCCTGCGGGAGCGAGAAGGGAGCCTCGCCCAAGCGGTAGCCGATGACCGTGTAGACCCCGCCGAAGACCATCATGAACAGCGCGCCGATCGCGTACAGCCGGCACAGCAGCGGGTTCGACAGGTGGTCGCGGACCGTGCGGGCCAGCACCCGGGGCCGCAGCGAACCCTGCGTGAAGTGCCGCGGCGCCGGCAGCAGCAGCCGGAAGGCCACCGCGCAGGCCACGGCGACCAGCCCGATCGTGGCGACGGCCGCCCGCCAGCCCCATTCCTGCGCCACCCAGCCGGTGATGATCCGGCCGCTCATCCCGCCGACACTGTTGCCCGCGACGAACAGACCGATCGCGGTGATCAGAGCCTTGGGGCGGACCTCCTCCGCCAGATACGCCGTCGCCGACGCCGGAAGTCCCGCGAGCGCCGCGCCCTGGACCGCCCGCAGCGCCACCAGCGCCCCGATCGACGGCGCGAAGGGGACCAGGAGACCGACGGTGACCGCCACCGCCAGGGACGCCGTCATCACCGTACGCCGCCCGAAGCGCTCCGACAGCGCGCTCATCGGCAGCACGAACAGCGCGAGCCCGCCCGTCGCGGCCGACACCGTCCAGCTCGCCCGGCCCGCGCTCACCCCGAGGTCCGAGGAGATCAGCGGGAGCAGGGCCTGGGTGGAGTAGAGGAGCGCGAAGGTCGCGACGCCGGCGAGGAAGAGCGCGAGGCTCATCCGGCGGTAGCCGGGGCCGCCGGGGGCCATACGGGAGTCGGCGTCGGGGACGGACACGGAGGCGGTGACGGAGGCGGCTGGAGCGGAGGCGGCGGCGCCCGTGGTGACGGGCGCCTCGGTACTGGCGGAAGGCATACCTCGAACCTAAGGACCCGCCGTTCATCCGTCCAATGCATGGAATCGCCATAATCGATCCCATGGCGCATCAGCAGAGGTCAGAGGCTCACCTGTCACCGTTCAGTGACACAGAAGACGGCGCGCACTTCGCGAGGCTGCTCGCTCCGCGCCTGGCGTACTTCGCCGGCGTCGCCCGCACCGAGCACGTCACCCGGGCCGCGGAGCAGATGCGGGTCCCGCAGTCGACCCTGTCCCGCGCCATGGTCCGGCTCGAACAGGACCTGGGCGTCGACCTGTTCGCGCGCCATGGCCGCACGGTCTCGCTGACCCCCGCGGGCCGCACCTTCCTCTCCTCCGTGGAGCGGGCCCTCGGCGAGGTCGAGCGGGCCGCCGAGGAGGTGCGCGCGGACGCCGACCCGGCCACCGGCAAGGTCGCGTTCGGTTTTCTCCACACGATGGGATCGGAGACGGTGCCGGGCCTGATCCGCGCGTTCCGCGCCGATCACCCGGGCGTCCGTTTCAGTCTCGTGCAGAACTACGGGGAGGCCATGCTGGAGCGGCTGCGCTCGGGCGAGCTGGACCTGTGTCTGACCTCGCCCGTGCCGGACGCGCCCGATCTGGTGGGCCGCCGGCTCGACGAGCAGAAGCTCCGCCTGGTCGTGCCCGCCGACCATCCGCTCGCCGGGCGCAGGCGCGTCCGTCTCGCCGAGGCGGCGGACGAGATCTTCGTGACCCTGGAACCCGGCTACGGGATGCGGCGGATCACCGACGACCTGTGCCAGGAGGCGGGGTTCCGGCCGCGTATCGCCTTCGAGGGGGAGGAGGCCGAGACACTCCGGGGCCTCGTCGCGGCCGGCCTCGGCGTCGCCCTGCTTCCGCCACCGGCCGTCGCCCGTCCGGGAGTTGTCGAACTCACGGTCACCGCCCCGCGCGCCGTTCGCGAGATCGGTGTCGCCTGGCTGGACGGCCACCCGGACACCCCGCCGGTGGCCGCCTTCAAGAAGTTCCTGCTCTCCCGGCGCGGCCACCTGCTGCCCGAGTGAGCCGGGCCAGGGCCTGGGAGCCGACTGTCAGGACGTGTCTATCGGCGCAACGACTGCCCGAAGCCCGCCGCGAGCGGCATCCGCAGGCCGAGGGGCGGCGGCGCGGCGAACGCGTCCTCGACCGGGCGGGAGTAGGAGTGGCCGAACAGCGAGCCCAGCACGAAGTCCTCCGCGAGGGCGAGGACTTCGTGCCGGTGCTGGTGCAGCGCGTGCCCGTCCGAGTGGACCTCGAAGCGGCAGATGCCACGGTTGGCCTTCTTCGCGCGTGCCGCGAGCCGGAAGGACAACTCCGGGTCGGTACGGGCGTCGTTGGTGCCGTGCACGATCAGCACGCGCCGTCCGGCCAGTTGTTTCACCGGTTCGGGTGGTGCGGCGACATCGTCCTCGGGCAGCCAGGGTGCCAGCGCCAGCACGGAGTTGACGGCCGGGTGCCCGCCCGCGCGCAGCGCCGCCCGGCCGCCCATGTCGATGCCGGCCAGGCATACGGGCACGTCGCCGTAGCGGCGGACGATCTCGTCGGCGGCCCACGCCGTGTCGGCCGCGAGATGGGCCTCGCTGCCGTTCCAGCCGCGGACCCGGTAGTGCACCACGTGGGTGACCAGGCCTTCCGCGCGTCCGGCGCGGCTCAGCCGGCGCCCGAGCGCCCTTACGGAGGCGGTCGCCATCATCGGTGAGGGTCTTCGGGCCGAGTTCTCCTCGCCGCCCGGCAGCAGCAGAACAACTCCGCTGACCGCCGTCGGCTCCGGGCCGAGTGTCCTTCCCAGCCGGGCCCTGCGAACGGGCGTCGCTTGCTGTGCCATGACAGAACAGTGTCAGAAGCAAGGGTGTACGCCACCCGTCCGCACGGTCACCGTTACGTATCGACGGATGTGTACAACAGGAGATCTACGCGCGTAGGGGCTACAGTGCGGCAATGACGAGCCAGATCCGGAACATCCCGAGCTCGGAGCAGATCCGCCGGGCGCCCAAGGTCCTGCTGCACGATCACCTCGACGGGGGCCTGCGCCCCGGCACGATCGTCGAACTCGCCCGCGAAAGCGGCTACTCCGGGCTCCCCGAGACCGATCCGGGCAAGCTCGGGATCTGGTTCCGCGAGGCCGCCGACTCCGGTTCGCTGGAGCGGTACCTGGAGACCTTCGCGCACACCTGCGCCGTCATGCAGACCCGCGAGGCCCTGGTGCGGGTCGCCGCCGAGTGCGCCGAGGACCTGGCCGAGGACGGGGTCGTCTACGCCGAGGTGCGGTACGCGCCCGAGCAGCACCTGGAGGGCGGCCTCAGCCTCGAAGAGGTCGTCGAGGCGGTCAACGAAGGCTTCCGGGAAGGGGAACGGCTGGCCCGGGAGAACGGGCACCGCATCCGGGTCGGCGCCCTGCTGACCGCGATGCGGCACGCGGCCCGTGCCCTGGAGATCGCCGAACTCGCCAACCGCTACCGCGACTCGGGCGTCGTCGGCTTCGACATCGCGGGAGCCGAGGCCGGATTCCCGCCCACCCGGCACCTCGACGCCTTCGAGTACCTCAAGCGCGAGAACAACCACTTCACGATCCACGCCGGTGAGGCGTTCGGCCTGCCGTCCATCTGGCAGGCCCTCCAGTGGTGCGGCGCCGACCGGCTCGGGCACGGCGTCCGCATCATCGACGACATCAAGGTCCGCGAGGACGGCTCGGTCGAACTCGGGCGGCTCGCCTCGTACGTCCGCGACAAGCGCATCCCGCTGGAGCTGTGCCCCAGCTCCAACCTCCAGACCGGTGCCGCCGACTCGTACGCGGCCCACCCCATCGGGCTGCTGCGACGCCTTCATTTCCGTGCCACGGTCAATACCGACAACAGACTGATGTCGGGTACGAGCATGAGCCGGGAATTCGAGCACCTGGTCGAGGCGTTCGGTTACTCGCTCGACGACATGCAGTGGTTCTCGGTCAATGCTATGAAGTCAGCATTCATTCCTTTCGATGAACGACTGGCCATGATCAATGACGTCGTCAAGCCCGGATATGCAGAATTGAAGTCCGAATGGCTGTTCCAGCAGACCGCTTCCACCAGCGGTTCCACGGGAGAACAGGCCTGATCGAAGCGAAGGGAAAGCGGCCGGGTCTTCACTTCTCCTCCATGACTCGGCCGCTTTTCGATGTTTGCGGACGGTGGGATTGCGTGATTACGGTTCTGGACCGCTCACATACCCGTATCACCCACCCCAAGGACGCATTCACGATGAAGCAGTCTGCCGTCAAGACTCTCGGTGTCGCCGCTCTCGGCGCCGCTTTCGCCGCCGTCGGCGCGGGTGCCGCGAACGCCGCCCCGGCCGTGCCGGACGCCTCCTCGGCGCTGGACACCGTCACCAGGACGCTGCCCGCCGAGAACGTCGCCTCCGCGCTGCCCGGTGCCGGCCAGGCGCTCGCCCAGGGCCAGAGCGCCCTCGGCACGGGTGTGGCCGCCGCGAAGCCCGCCGCCACGCGTCTGCTCGCCGACGGGCCGGCCGCGCCCGTGGCCGGACTGCTCGGGGGCCTGCCGCTCCAGGGGCTGCCCACGCACGGACTGCCGGTCAACGGGATCCCGCTGGGCTGACACGCCCGGTAGGCGCCCTCCGGCGGACGGAGAGTCCCCTGCCTGTCCGAGCTCGGGGCCTTCCGGCCGTACGAGGACCGGCCGCGCTCGTTCCGGCCGCGCCGAACCCCGCCGTACGAACGCCGGTGGGGCGCACCCGTCTCGGGTGCGCCCCACCGGCGTTCGCCGTGTGCCCTGCCGGCAGCCGCCGGGTGCCTGGCCCGGGTTCACCAGGCGTTGCGGGAGACCCGGTCCTCGGAGGGGAAGAGGATCCACAGCGCTATGTAGAGCACGAACTGCGGGCCGGGAAGCAGACAGGAGAGAAGGAAGACGACGCGCATCGTCGTCGCCGAGGTGCCGAAGCGCCGTGCCAGCGCAGCACAGACTCCGCCGATCATGCGGCCGTTCGTGGGGCGGGCAAGGGCGGTCATGGTGGCTTCTTCGCGAAACCGTCGTCGGGTGCCGGCGGGGCCGGCTTCGTCGTTCTCATCGGTGCCTCACCGATGTCTTCAACGTTACGAGGACGACGTGCGCGAAGCCTCGCTCCAGGGAGCGATCCCGACCCTGGGAATCGTCGGGGTCCGACCCTGAGCGTGGTCCTCCCGGAGGACGGCCGCCCTGCGGCGCGTCTCGGACCTGCGGCGGAGCGCGGCCCGGGCGGCGGGCACGATCGCGAGGTGCGCGAGGGCCACGCCGACGGTGTTCAGCATGATCGAGTCGATGTCCACGACCTGGCCGGGCACCCCGGTCTGGAGCAGCTCTATGCCCAGCGACAGCAGCACGCCGACCGCCGTCGTGCGCAGGAGCGAGCCGAGCGGGGAGACGGTGAGCCTGCCCCCCGCCATCGGGAGCAGCACACTCAGCGGAGCGAGCAGCCCGAGGCCCGCGGCGATACGCCGGGCCGCCACCTCGGGGCCCAGTGCGAGGTCGGCTCTGATACCCGCGAAGGGCCGCAGGTTCGCGGCACTCACCCAGGGGACGTCCAGCGGACGCAGCGTGATCCAGGCGACGAGCGCCAGGTGTGCGACGAGGAGGACACCTCCTGCCACACGGACGCGGGTGACGGCGCTGCCGTCCTCTGAACCTTGACGCTGCACGCCCCCCAAGACGCGGGGTCCGGCACGATCGGTTCCGCTGCGATGGGTTTCGGCCCCGCAGCGTTACGAACCCTGGACCGCCGTGGCCGTCGGGGCGTTGTCGCCGGGGGCGGCACGCGTCTCGGGGGTGCACTCGTAACTGCGCAGGGCGGCGGGGGCGGGACCTCCGAGAACGACGCTGCCGTCGTCCCGCGCCGCGGCCGAGTCCGAGAAGGTGCAGATGATCTGCGCGAGGGCCGTCGGCGTGAGGTCCTGCGGCGAGGTGCTCAGCCGCAGCGTGTCCTCGGGGTCCCCGCCCCGGGGCCCGCTGACCGTCATGCCGCCGCGTACGTCCGTCGTGTACCCGGCCTGCTCCTCGGGCGTCGACGGCGCCACGGCGAGCTCGTCCAGCAGCGCCTGGGCCACCAGGACCCGGCGTGCCGCCTCCGCCGTACCGTCCGGGATGCGCACCGACCGGTCGACCGTCACCAGCTGTTCCGAGCAGAGCAGGAAGACCTGGACCGGCACCCCGTGCGAGGACTGGGTGCTGATGTCGGGGCCGGAGAGCGCGCAGGGCACCCGCGAGGGAGCCGGACCGAAGTCGGTGGGTACCTGGGTGGGACGGATACCGCACCCGGTGAGCAGCAGGGCGAGCAGCGGGACGGCCGACCAGCGAGGCACCCTCCGCCGGGAAGGTGTGCGTGTCCGTGGGCCGGTGGGGTGTGCGGTGGTCATCCGGCGGTGCCTTCCGTGCCGTTCCCGGGCGCGGAGCCGTCACGGCCCCGCAGGTCGTCGGCGAGCAGTTCCGACGCGTCCTGCGGCAGGCGCAGCGTGAACACGGCCCCTCCTTCGGCGGAGTTCGCCGCGGTGATCTCGCCGCCGTGGATGTGCGCGTTCTCCAGGGCGATGGACAGGCCGAGACCGCTGCCCTCGGAGCGCGGGCGGGACGCGCTGGCCTTGTAGAACCGGTCGAAGACGTGCGGCAGGACGTCCTCGGGGATGCCGGGACCGTGGTCCCGCACCTCGATGACCAGTTCCTCGCCCGCCACCCGCACCGACACCCGCACCGGTGAACCGCCGTGCTTGAGCGCGTTGCCGATCAGGTTCGCCAGGATGACGTCGAGCCGGCGCGGGTCGAGCCGCGCCATCATGCCGCGCTCGGCGTCCAGGTCGACGGCGTCCAGCCAGGCGCGCGCGTCGATGCACGCGGTGATCTGGTCCGCGATGTCCACGTAGTCGAGGATGAGCCGGGCCGTGCCCGCGTCGAAGCGGGTCACCTCCATCAGGTTCTCCACGAGGTCGCCCAGACGGCGGGTCTCGCTGACGACCAGCCGTACGGCCGGCTCGATCATCGGGTCGACGCTGCCGGTCTCCGCGTCCAGTTCCTCTTCGAGGATCTCGGTGACGGCGGTGATCGCGGTGAGCGGAGTCCGCAGTTCGTGGGACATGTCGGCGACGAACCGGCGGGACGCCTCGTCCCGCGCGCTCATGTCCGCGACCCGCTTCTCCAGCGCCTCCGCCGTCCGATTGAACGTCCGTGACAGATCGGCGAGTTCGTCCGTGCCGGAGACGCGGAGCCGGGTGTCCAGCTTGCCCTCGCCGAGCCTGCGGGCGGCGATGCCCAGCCGGTGGACCGGCTTGAGGACCGTGGTCGCGGCCGCCTGGGCGAGCAGCGCGGAGCCGATCAGGGCGAGCCCCGTCGCGATCCCCAGGGACCAGGCCAGGGAGTTGAGGTCCTTGGCCTCCGGCTCCAGGGACTTGAGCATGTAACCGGTCGTGCTGCCGTCGATCACGCGGGCCCCGCCCACGAGGTACGACTTGTCGTGCTCGGTGATCCGCTGCCAGTACAGGTGGTACGCCGACTTGTTGGCCGAGGACAGCGGCTGCTGCTTGTTCACCGCCGTGCGCAGGGACTTCGGTACGTCCTCCAGCGTGAACGTGTCCAGCTCGGAGTTACCGGTGATCATCTTGCCGTCGACGTCCTCGGCGGTCAGCAGCACGCTGAAGCGCTGGCTGCTGTTCGCCATCTGCCCTGCCGTGCGCTGGAGTTCGTCCTGCGCAGGATGCACGGGCAGCATGCTCGCGTGGTTGCGCATCTCCTGCTGGAAGTCGCGCAGCACGGCGTCCTGGGTACGTGTCAGCACGGCCTCGCGGTTGAGCCAGTACGCGATGCCCGAGGCGGACACCGCGGCCGTGAGCGCGACGAGTCCGAACACCACGACCAGACGCAGCCGAAGACTGGTGAAGCGAAGACCGGACAGCAACGCCTTGCGCGCCGCGGCCCAGCCGCGGAGCTTGTCCTGCGGTTTGGTCACTGAGGATTGTCCAGCCGGTAGCCCACGCCGCGCACGGTACGGATCAGGGTGGGCGAGGACGGCACGTCCTCCACCTTCGCGCGCAGCCGCTGCACACAGGCGTCGACCAGGCGCGAGTCGCCCAGGTAGTCGTGCTCCCACACCAGACGCAGCAACTGCTGCCGGGACAGGGCCTGTCCGGGCCTGCGGCTCAGCTCCAGGAGCAACCGCAGCTCGGTGGGAGTCAGTTGCAGATCCTCACCGTTCTTGGTGACCGTCATCGCGGCACGGTCGATGACCAGCGAGCCGAACGACGCCGAGTCGTTCGCCTCCCGCTCGCCGCGGCGCAGCACGGCACGGATCCGGGCGTCGAGCACCCGGCCCTGCACGGGCTTGACGACATAGTCGTCGGCGCCGGACTCCAGTCCGACCACGACGTCGATGTCGTCGCTGCGCGCGGTCAGCAGGATGATCGGCAGCTGGTCGGTGCGCCGGATGCGCCGGCACACCTCGAAACCGTCGATGCCGGGCAGCATCACATCCAGCACGATCAGATCCGGTCGCTGCTCGCGCAGCAGCTTCAGACCGTCCTCGCCGGTGGCAGCGGTGGCCACCCGGTGTCCCTGGCGCGTCAAAGAGAGCTCCAGGGCCGTCCGGATGGCGTCGTCGTCCTCGATCAGCAACAGGGAAGGCACGAACGTCATTCTGGCCCATGTCATGCCCGGGTATCGACTGTTGGAGCGCTCCCACTCGTCTCCCGGGCACATCGGTTGCCCTCGCGGGCACTGGCCGGGGCCCGAGTGGTCGTCTGCGTAGTCGTACCGCTCTTCTCTGTGATCGTGCTGTGCCGCGCCTGAAGAGGGGCCCTGTGACAGGTCTGTGACAGTCGGCGGACACGGCCATGAAGTGGGCCCGGCAAGCTTTTCGACACAAGGCAGGACGCACGACGGAACGAACCGAAGATCCGGGACTCCACGACGGGGGGCGCGAGATGGACACGCTGCACAGCACCAGCACTAGCGCAGTTGTCACGCGGCTCCACGACGTCACCCGGGCGGAGAAGTCCGGCAGCGTGACCGGACGGGGGTGCGCTCGCGGTGCCGGGCGTCAGCACACCGGTTACATGACGGTGGTTGACGGTTTCACGGGGGAGAACACCACGGCGCCTGCCGCCGTGGGCACGACGGGGGGGAAGGCTCACGGGGGAGCCGCGTACGGGGAGGGCACGGGGGAGCGTCGCTCCGGGGCGGGGAGCGCGGAGGCCGAAGCGGCCTTCACCGCCTACGTCCAGGAGCGCCGCGCCTCCCTGTACGCAACCGCCTACCACCTGACCGGTGACCGCTTCGAGGCCGAGGACCTGCTCCAGAGCGCGCTGTTCTCGACGTACCGGGCCTGGGACCGGATCAGTGACAAGGCCGCGGTCGGGGGCTACCTCCGCCGCACCATGACCAATCTGCACATCAGCGCGTGGCGCCGCCGCAAGCTGAACGAGTACCCGACCGAGGAGCTGCCGGAGGCGCCCGGCGACACGGACGCGATGCGCGGCACCGAACTGCGCGCGGTCCTGTGGCAGGCGCTCGCCCGGCTGCCCGAACTCCAGCGCACGATGCTGGTCCTGCGCTACTACGAGGGCCGCACCGACCCGGAGATCGCGGAGATTCTCGGCATCAGTGTCGGCACGGTGAAGTCCAGCATCTGGCGGTCGCTCCGCCGGATGCGCGAGGACGAGGTCCTCAGCTTCGGCCGTGACGAGGAGGAGTCCTTCGGGGAGCTTGTCGCCTGAAGGGTGCGGGGGGCCGGTTCCGTGGGGAGCCGGTGACGGGAAGTCGGTTCCGGGGGGAGCCGACACCGACGGGGTCACGGGGAAACGGGTCACGGGAATCAACCGTGTCACGGGGGACCACGGGGGAAACGGAAGAAGGTCCAGGCGGTCGGGGGTCCGCTTGGACCTTCTTTCGTTCTCCGGGAGCCGGCGGACGCGGCCCCGGTGGGAGCAGGCGGTCGCGGGCGGTGTCCCCGCGAAGCGGTGCGGAGCTACCTGTTCTGGGCGGCCGTCGTGGGGGCGGACGTCTGCCGGGCTGCCGAGGCGGCCGTCAGCCGGCCGAGGGCCTCGTCCCGGTCGCAGGGGTGGGCGCCCAGGGCGGCCTGGCGCGCCACGATGGAACGCTCGGAGCGCATCAGCCGCCAGCCGCGCCGCAGCAGGAAGGGAACCGACTTGCGGCCCTCCTTCAGATCCCGCACGAAACGGCGCCGGAACGTCGTGACCGCGCCCCGGGACAGGCACAACGCGTCGGCGAGAACGCCGAGTTCGCGGCAGCGCTCGACGATCTCGGCGGCGAAGATCCCCTCCGCGATGAACAGCGGCGACCCGTCGATGCCCAGGGCCTCGGTCCCGGTGCGGGCGCTCAGGGAGATGTCGTAGACGGGGATGGTCGTACGTCCCGTACGGCACAGTTCCTCGATCGCGGCGACGGCGGTGTCCGCGTCCCACGACCGCGGGTGGTCCCAGTCGATGTCCTCGCTGTCCTCGACCTGGGGCAGCGTCGGGTCCGTGGCCTCTTTGTAGAAGTCGTCGAGGCGCAGCACGGGGAGCCCGGAGGCGGCGGCGAGAAGGGACTTCCCGGAGCCGGAGGGTCCGCAGAGCAGCACCACGCGGGCGGGTATCGGGAGAGGGGAACCCAATGGTCTGTACCTTCTGTGACGGGTCCGGCGGGCCGCGCGTCGGCGCGGATCCCGTTCATTATCCCCGGCTTTGCCGTACGTGCGGACGGATGTCGGACCGATGTGACGAGTGGCGCTGATATGCCTGTTGACCCGCAGGGGCGAATCCGCCGCGGAGACGGCCCGGGCGCGGCCCGGTTCAACTACTCTGCGTGTCGCATCGATCGCACTCCGCTCCCCACCTCCGTCCTCCCATCTCCGCCTGCCGAAGAGGAAAACCTGATGGCGCGACACGCAGCCCAGCGGAACACCCTGGCCCGTACGACCGTGCGGATCGCCGCGGCGGTCGGCGTGGCCGCCGCCGGTACGGCCGCGGCCGTACCCGCCTTCGCGGACACGGCCGCCGTGGACGCCCCGCGCACCCGGCCCGCCTCCCTCGGCAACGTCGATCCGCAGGCGGGTCTGACGGCGCTGACCGGGACCGTGGGGTATGTCACGGGCCCCGTCGAGGGCCTCAAGCCCAACCCGCTGGCCGGTACCGGTGTAGACCCGCTCGACAACGGCGTCGGCACCCAGCTCGCCGACTTCAAGCCGCTGACCTCCAAGGCGCTGACGGGCCCGGTGGCGCAGGCGCAGTCGATCGGCGGCGTCCCGGTGCTCGGCCAGGTGACCGGGCTGCTGCACTGACACGACCCGCGCGGGCCGCAGGCGGCCCGGGACATGAGAGAGCCGCGCTCCCCCTGGACGGAGGGGAAGCGCGGCTCTTTCGTACCCGGGGCCCCGGGGACACGGATCGGGGCCCCGGCGTCTCATGGCGTCGGCGCCACCGCGGGCGGGACGGGCACGCCGGGACTCAGTACGACGAGCCCCCGGCGCCCAGGGAGCCCGTCGGGTGCCAGACCGTCTTCGTCTCCAGGAAGGCCGTGAGGCGCCCCGTGCCGGGAGTCCGCGCGTAATCCACAGCCTGTGGACGAAGGACGCGCTTCAGGTTGTCCGCGGCCGCGATCTCCAGTTCCTTCGCCAGTACGTCGTCCGCGCCGGCGAGGTCGATCGCGTTGACGTCCTGGTGCGCGGCGAGCGGGGCCGCGATCTCCCCGGTCCGGCCGGACAGGACGTTGACGACCCCGCCCGGCAGGTCGGAGGTGGCCAGCACCTCGCCCAGCGAAAGCGCCGGGAGCGGGGACTTCTCGCTGGCGATCACGATCACCGTGTTGCCGGTCGCGATCACCGGGGCGATCACGGAGACCAGACCGAGGAACGACGACTCCTGCGGGGCGAGCACGGTGACGACACCGGTCGGCTCGGGGGAGGACAGGTTGAAGAACGGGCCCGCGACCGGGTTGCCGCCGCCCACGACCTGGGCGATCTTGTCGGTCCAGCCCGCGTACCAGACCCAGCGGTCGATCGCCGCGTCGACGACGGCCGCGGCCTTCGCCTTCGACAGACCCTCCGCGTCGGCCACCTCGCGGACGAACTGCTCCTTGCGGCCCTCCAGCATCTCGGCGACGCGGTACAGGATCTGACCGCGGTTGTACGCCGTGGCGCCGGACCAGCCGCCGAACGCCTTGCGCGCCGCGACGACCGCGTCACGGGCGTCCTTGCGGCTCGACTGCGGAGCGTTCGCCAGCCACTTGCCCTTGGAGTCGCTCACCTCGTACACCCGGCCGCTCTCGGAACGCGGGAACTTGCCGCCCACGTACAGCTTGTAGGTCTTGAAGACACTCAGGCGCTGCTGCTCGGACTTCTCGGCTGCACTCATTTATCGCTCGCCCTCCGGGCTAGACGGGGCGAGGTACGCCTCCAGGCCGTGCCGGCCGCCCTCGCGGCCGAAGCCCGACTCCTTGTACCCGCCGAACGGCGAGGTCGGGTCGAACTTGTTGAACGTGTTGGACCAGACGACACCCGCGCGGAGCTTGTTCGCGACGGCGAGGATGCGGGAGCCCTTCTCGCTCCAGATGCCCGCCGAGAGGCCGTACGGGGAGTTGTTGGCCTTGGCGACCGCCTCGTCCGGGGTGCGGAACGTCAGGACCGACAGCACCGGGCCGAAGATCTCGTCGCGGGCGATGGTGTGCGCCTGGGTGACGTTCGTGAACAGCGTCGGGGCGAACCAGTAGCCGGAGGAGGGCAGTTCACAGGCCGGGGACCAGCGCTCGGCGCCTTCGGCCTCGCCCTGCTCGACGAGCGAGGTGATGCGCGAGAGCTGCTCCTCGGAGTTGATCGCGCCGATGTCCGTGTTCTTGTCGAGCGGGTCGCCGAGGCGCAGCGTCGACAGGCGGCGCTTGAGCGAGTCGAGCAGCTCGTCGTGGATCGACTCCTGGACCAGCAGCCGCGAACCCGCGCAGCAGACCTGGCCCTGGTTGAAGAAGATGCCGCTGACGATGCCCTCGACGGCCTGGTCGATCGGGGCGTCGTCGAAGACGATGTTCGCGCCCTTGCCGCCCAGTTCGAGTGTGACCTTCTTGTGCGTGCCCGCGATCTGGCGGGCGATCGCCTTGCCGACGGCGGTGGAGCCGGTGAAGGCCACCTTGTCCACGTCCGGGTGCGCCACGAGGGCCGCGCCCGCGTCGCCGTACCCGGGAAGGATGTTCACGACGCCCTTGGGCAGGCCCGCCTGACGGCAGATGTCCGCGAAGAACAGCGCCGTCAGGGGCGTGGTCTCGGCGGGCTTGAGGACGACCGTGTTGCCGGTCGCGAGAGCCGGGGCGATCTTCCACGCCAGCATCAGCAGCGGGAAGTTCCACGGGATGACCTGGCCCGCGACGCCCAGCGGACGCGGGTTCGCGCCGAAGCCGGCGTGGTCGAGCTTGTCGGCCCAGCCCGCGTAGTAGAAGAAGTGCGCGGCGACCAGCGGGAGGTCGGCGTCCCGGGTCTCCCTGATCGGCTTGCCGTTGTCCAGCGTCTCCAGGACGGCCAGCTCACGGCTGCGCTCCTGGATGATCCGCGCGATGCGGAACAGGTACTTGGCGCGCTCGGAGCCTGGCAGCGCGGACCACTTCTGGAAGGCCTTGCGGGCGGCCTTCACCGCGCGGTCGACGTCCGCCTCGCCCGCCCGGGCGATCTCGGAGAGGACCTCTTCGGTGGAGGGGGAGACGGTCTTGAAGACCTTGCCCTCGGCGGCCTCGGTGAACTCACCGTCGATGAACAGGCCGTAGGAGGGAGCGATGTCGACGACGGAGCGGGACTCGGGCGCCGGTGCGTATTCGAATGCGGAAGCCATGATGGATCAGTCCACCGTCACGTAGTCGGGGCCGGAGTAGCGGCCGGTGGCCAGCTTCTGGCGCTGCATCAGCAGGTCGTTCAGGAGCGAGGAGGCGCCGAAGCGGAACCAGTGGTTGTCCAGCCAGTCCTCACCCGCCGTCTCGTTCACCAGGACCAGGAACTTGACGGCGTCCTTGGTCGTGCGGATGCCGCCGGCCGGCTTCACGCCGACCTGTACGCCGGTCTGGGCGCGGAAGTCACGGACGGCCTCCAGCATCAGCAGCGTGTTCGCGGGCGTCGCGTTCACGGCCACCTTGCCGGTGGAGGTCTTGATGAAGTCGGCCCCGGCCAGCATGCCGAGCCAGCTCGCCCGCCGGATGTTGTCGTACGTCGACAGCTCGCCGGTCTCGAAGATGACCTTCAGGCGGGCGGCGCCCGAGGCCTCCTTCACGGCGACGATCTCGTCGTACACCTTCAAGTATCTGCCCGCGAGGAACGCCCCGCGGTCGATGACCATGTCGATCTCGTCGGCGCCCGCGGCGACGGCGTCGCGCACGTCGGCCAGCTTCACGTCGAGCGCGGCGCGGCCGGCCGGGAACGCGGTCGCGACCGAGGCGACCTTCACCCCGGAACCGGCGACGGCCTCCTTCGCGACGGCCACCATGTCGGGATAGACACAGACGGCCGCCGTGCTGGGCGCCGTGCGGTCGGTCGGGTCCGGGAGGACCGCCTTGGCGCCGAGCGCCCGGATCTTGCCCGGGGTGTCCGCGCCTTCCAGCGTCGTCAGGTCGACCATCGAGATGGCGAGGTCGATGGCGTACGCCTTCGCGGTGGTCTTGATGGAACGGGTGCCGAGCGAGGCGGCGCGCGCCTCCAGGCCGACCGCGTCGACGCCGGGCAGCCCGTGGAGGAAGCGGCGCAGCGTGCTGTCGGACGCGGTTACGTCGCCGAGTGCGTGGGTGGGGGCGCCACCCTGCTCGAGCGGAGTCGAGAGCTTGGGGGAGGTTGCAGAGGTGGGCATGGTCACCAGACGAGCATATCTACGCGCGTAGCGGCTTGTACAGCCCCGGGGCGGCGGAGGGTTTTCTGCCCCCGGGACGGGCCTGCCCCGCCCCTCGCCTCGGGAGCCCGACGCCTTCCACCCACAATCCGATGGCCCTCGACCCCACAACCCGACGGTCCCCGGGGGCGGGGCCCACCCCCTCGGCCCTTCCCGGACCCCGGGGTTCCCCGGGCCATCGCCCCAAGCCGTTTTTCGCCCCCTCCGCCCCTACCCTTCCCGTACCTGGGGCTCCGCCCCAGACCCCGCTCCTCAAACGCCGGAGGGGCTGATCTTTCCCCGGCCGGGGAAAGAAATGGTCGGTCACCACGGCGTACGCGCGGCCGG
>NZ_JBEXGX010000016.1:190320-225947 GCF_040607495.1 Streptomyces sp. NPDC005281
GAAGGCGGCTCGCGGGGTCGGTCACCACGATGTACGCGTGGCCGGAAGGCGGCTCGCGGGGTCGGTCACCACGATGTACGCGTGGCCGGAAGGCGGCTCGCGGGGTCGGTCACCACGATGTACGCGTGGCCGGAAGGCGGGCGGCCCGCGGGGACGGTCACCACGACGCACCCGCGGTCGGAAGGCGGCCTGCGGGGTCGGTCACCACGATGCACCCGCAGCCGGGATTCGGCGGGAGGGGACGGGCCGGTACATCAAATGCCCGCAGGCCGGACGGATCAGAACCCACCCGCACTTCGAAACGCCGGTGGGATCCGTTCGGATGCGGGCGGATGTACCGGCGCGGCCCCGCCCCACCCACCGGACCGACACCGCGCCGACGACCGCCGACGACCGCCGACACCGCGCCGACGACCGCCGACGACCGTCACCCGGCGGCCCGCGCGTCGATCTGCCAGCAAGCCGCCGTGAAGCGGACCTGCGCGTCGTGGACGAACGGTTCGAACGCGCCGCGGACCGACTCCACGACCCGGGCCCGGGTCGTCGCGTCCGTCTCGCGCAGAGCGATCCCGACCGGCCCGAACCGGCTGAAGTACGGCGCCAGCTCCGTCTCGGGCATGACACAGGCCGCGTCGACCGGCCGGATGCCGACCCCGGCCCACCCGCTCTCCTCCAGCAGGCGCCGCACCCTGTCCGCGTCCGCCAGCGCGAACTGCCCCGGCGCGTCGGGCACACGCTTCGGCAGGTTCGGCATGAGCGGTGCCGCGGCCCGCTCGGCCGTCGTCATGAACGGGTTCTCCGCGAGGCCGCGCCAGACGATGAACCGCAGCACGGCGTCCTCCCTCGCGGCCCGCCGCAGGTTGCCGAAGGCCCGCACCGGATCCGGGAAGAACATCACGCCGAAGCGGGAGACGACCGCGTCGAACGCCCCGGGCTCGAAGTCATGGTCCTGCGCGTCCGCGCGGATGAAGGAGGCCCGCACGCCCGCCCGCTCCGCCCGGGCCCGCGCCGCCTCCAGCATCGGCTCCGAGATGTCGACGCCGACGCACCGTCCCCCGGGACCGAGCCGGCGCGCGACGGCCACGGTGGTCCCGCCCGTGCCGCAGCCGACGTCGAGGACCCGGCCCCCCTGCCCGGCCGAGAACGCGTCGACGAGCAGCTCCTCCAGCGGCGCGAACAACGCGTCCAGCATGTCCTGGGCCTCGACCCAGGCGTTCCCGGTCGGGCCGTTCCAGCGTTCCATCTGCTCGTTGCCCGCCCGGTCGTCCGCCCGGTCGTCCGCCGGGTCGTCCGCCGGGTCGTTCGCCCCGCGATCGGATTCCATCGCGCCTCCTGTGGTTGCCCTCACAGCCTGGAGAGTGCCCGCTTCGGCCCTGCGGTACCACGAGGTGCCGTGAGGGCTTTCGCGACCTTAGCGAGACCCCACCGAGCTCAAGCGTGCGACACACGTCGGGCACAATCGGGACCATGACGACCCCCGACCACCAGTCACCCCTTCCGGACGCCTCGCGACCCGAGGCCAGGGACCGGATCTACCGGTCGCCCGCCGGTATCGCGGGCGGCGTCCTCCTGCTGCTCATCGTGGGCTGGCTCGGCTTCGACGCGCTGATCTCCGGACACGGCCGCACCCCTTGGCTGGCGCTCGCCGGACTGATCCTCATCGTCCCGGTCGTGACCGCCTTCACCCTGCGCCCCGCGGTCTACGCCAACGAGGACCGGCTGCGCGTCCGCAACCCGCTGCGCGTGATCGTGCTGCCCTGGAGCAAGGTCGCCTCGCTGCGCTCGCACTACTCGAACGAGGTGGTCGACACCTCGGGCGCGAAGTACCAGCTGTGGGCGGTCCCCGTGTCGCTGCGCGCCCGCAAGAAGGCGGCCAGGCAGCCGTTGCAGGACGGGACCGGCCGCGGAGGCGACGGCCGGATGTCGTCGCTGGGCCGCGCGTCCGCGTTCGGCCGGGGCGCCGCCACCCACGCGCCGGTCCGCCCCGAGACCGACCGGGTCATGGACGATCTGCGCGAGCTGGCCGAGGCCCGTGCCACCGCGGAGGGCGCTCAGGGCGAGATCACCGTGCGCTGGGCGTACGAGGTGATGGGTCCCGCGCTCGCCGGCCTCGTCGTCCTGGTCATCCTGCTGGCGACGGGCTGACGCGAACCTTCCCCGGGCCGCGACCCTGCCCCGCCCTGCCCGCCCCGCCCCGCCCCGGCCGCGACCACCGTTCCCCCACCCGGAGACGAAGCCGAGGGCCTTCGTAACGACCGCCCCCGTGGTCCGAGTCTCTGGGAAACGATGAACACCGACGTCCGGCCGGCCCTGCCCGGCACCGCGATACCCGACGGCTGCCTCCCCTGGGGCACGGAACACACCAGCCGCTGGACGCGGGAACTGCCGCCGCGCTGGATACCGGTGCCACGGGTCGGGCTGCGGGTCTTCAAGCTGGTGCTGTCGGCGGGCGTGCTGGCCGCACTGGGCCTGACCTTGGAGGGTCTGCCGCCGTATCTCGCGGTCCTGGCCGGGCTCAACCTGATCTGGCTCCAGCTGCGGCCCGAGGCCGTACGGGTGTCGGCGCCGGCTCTGGTCGTCGTGGCCGTAGTCCTGCGTCCCGCGCCGGCCCTCCCCGTACTCGCGGGTGCGTTTCTCCTGGCCGCGACCACCTCGGCGGTCACGGCCCTGCGACTGCGGGCGCGGAAGCGGCAGCGTGAGGCGGCACTGGCCGCCTCCGCGGGCGTGACGGCACCCGTGCCGGACGCGGGCCTGCCCCTCGGGCGCGGCCGTCTCCTCTCCGGGCTCGGGATCATCCTGATCCTGGCGGGCGCCCCGCTGATCGCGACCGCCGGGGTGTGGGACTCGGCGGAGGGCCGCCAGGCGGCGGGCGTCGCCGGCTGGCTCGTGACGGGGCTGGGCGTGACCGCGCTGCTCTCCGGAGAGCTGGGCCGGCGCCGGGCCGTCGCGCTGCGTGCCGCGCCCACCCCCGTCCTGCGCGTCCTGACGCGCGGGACCCGGCACGGTGACGCGAAGGTCTTCGCCGCGGACGACCTGGCGGGCCTGCGACCGCTGTTCACCGTCGGCATGGCTCCGCCGGACCAGGACGCGGAATGCGGCGGGAAACGCGACCCGGACCACGGCACGGACCCTGTGGCGGATGCCGTGACGGACGTCGTGCTGGATGTGGCGGACCTGGCGGGGGCCCGCGACCGGCTCGACGACGACCTGCCGGGCCCGCTGCGGGAGGCCGTCCTGTACGGGACTCCGTACGACGGTGCCGAGATCGTCCTCGTCACTGCCCCGGCGAAGGCCGGTGACCCGCCGGTGGCGCGACGGTCGTCCGGGCCCGTACGCCCGCTGTCGGAGAGCGGCGTGCGGCGACGGCTCGTGCGGGCGAAGCGAACGGCGGCCCGGGCGGCGGCGGACGACGAGCGGCACTTCGGCCTGGTGGAGGTCGCGCGACTGATGGACCCGGAGCCGGTACGGCGCTGGCGCGCGGGCGCGGTGGACAGGCTGGCCGGACTCCTGATGGTGGCCTGGGGGATTCCGCTGTGCTGGCTCCCGTTCACCGGAGGGGGCACCGGCCTCTGGAAGCAGTTCCTCGCCCTCCTCATCGGTCTGCACGGCGCGTTCCGCGTCCCCGTGAAGCTGCGCTGGCGCATCACCGCCGACCGCGCCGGGCTCTGGCTGAACGGCCTGCGCGGAACCACCCACATCCCCTGGGACGACCTCCGCTCGGTCCGCCGGGAGTCCATCGAGCTCAAGCTGCGCTGGCACGGCGACGGGTCCTGGACGGTCTCCGCGCCCCGCTGGGCCTGGTACCAGCGCCGGCGCGGTGTGACCCACCCGTACGACGCCCTGGCCGCCGAGGTCACCGCCATGCGGATGGACCCCGCCCTGCGTCCCACGGGCGACAGCGAGGAGCGCGAGCGGGGGCGCCCGCTGTGGCCGCTGGCGGTGCCGTTCGTCCTGCTGTGGCTGACGGCGGTGCTGGCAGGCATGGTGGGACTCCCCGGCCGGTGAGCGGGGGCGTGAGGGCCGGAGATCCCGCGACGCGAGGGCCGTGCGACGGCCGGCGAGTTCCTAGGGCGCGCTCGGCCACACCAGGACCATGTACGCGCCGCAGTACGCGGAACCGAGAACCGCGGCCGTGAGGAACAGCGTCCGGGACCGGAGTGAGGCGCGGGACAGGTGCAGGGCCACGGGGAGCAGCAGCGGGAAGCCGGGGAGCAGGAAGCGGGCCCGCGGGAAGTAGACGCCGCCGCTGCCGAGGACGATCAGCAGCAGGACCCCGGTGAAGACGAGCAGGGGGAGCGGCTGGCGGTCCCCCGCGGAGAGCGCGTACAGGGCCACCGCCGTCAGCAGCGTCACCGTCACCATCACCAGGAACAGCTCGGGTGACGAGTTCTGCGCCAGCACCTCGCGCAGCCGGCGCACGGTCTCCGCACCGCCGTCCCACTCGTTGTGCCACAGCCGCTGCACGGCGAAGTAGCCGTCCCAGCGGCCCAGTCTCAGACCCACCCAGCCGACGTACGCGAGCCAGCCCGCCGGGGCCAGGACGAGCGCCGCGAGCGCCCGGAGAGTGAAGCCCCGGCGCAGGGACAGCAGCGCGGTCACGGCCACGGCGGCGGCCACCGCGACGCCGGTGGGACGGGTCAGCCCCGCCAGCGCCGCCAGCGAGGCGGCCCACAGCAGCCGGCCGGTGAGGACCGCGTACAGCGCCCACGCGGCGAACGCGGTGAACAGCGACTCCGTGTAGCCCATCCACTGGACCAGGCCCACCGGCAGGGCCGCCCAGAGCACGGTGAGCAGCACGCCCACCCGACGGCCGTGCAGATGACTGCCCACCGCGTGGACGCCCCACGCGGCGAGGAACGAGCACACGACCGCGATCCCCAGCCCGGTCGAGGCGCGCGAGCCGGGTGTCAGGACCGCGACCGCCTTGACCAGGACCGGGTAGAGGGGGAAGAAGGCCAGGTTGTTCGCGTCGAACGCGGAGCCCAGATGGCGGGTGTAACCGTGGTCGGCGATGCCGAGGTACCAGACCGTGTCCCACTGGTCCGCCAAGGTCGGCCAGACGCCGTGATGTCTGCGATGCGCCCAGAGCGCGAGCGTGAGCAGACCGGTGAGGCGGACGGCCGCGTAGGCGAGCAGGGCGGGGGCCGCGTACCGCAGGCGGACGCGGAGCAGGGGGAGGAGACCGGCCGCGCCGGGCGCGTGCCGGGCGGCGGGGACGCTCCCGCTCCGGGCGCCGTGGGGCGGGGCGGACGTCGGCCGGGAATCGGTCGAGGGCACGCGGCGGCTCCTGGGGCTCGATGGTGCGCTGCCGGTAACCGTTCCTCGGTCGTCCGGTGGCGCACGGGAGCGCTGCGTCAACTGCCCTGCGGAAGTCACCCGTAAGAAGGGTGGGTGTGCGTGTCGGGCCTCGGTGGGAGCGGCGGACGGGCCGCTCCCACCGAGGTCTGAAGCGGATGCGGTCAGATACCGGCCGCGGCCGACAGGTCCCGCTTGATCGCCGTCAGCAGCCCGGCCGCCCTGGCGTGGGCCGCCGGGAGCGCGTCGTGGCCGTCGACGGGCACCACGACCTCCAGGTAGCACTTCAGCTTGGGCTCGGTGCCGCTGGGGCGGACGATGACCCGGGCGCCGTCCAGCGTGTAGCGCAGACCGTCCGTGGGCGGCAGCCGGTCCGTCCCCCGCGTCAGGTCCTCGGCCCTGGTGATGGCCAGGCCCGCGAGCTCCGTGGGCGGCCGCTCGCGCAGCCGGCGCATGGCGTCCGCGATGACCGAGAGATCCTCGACCCGCACCGAGAGCTGGTCGGTGGCGTGCAGCCCGTACGCGACGGCGATGTCGTCGAGGAGGTCGAGCAGGGTCCGGCCCTGCTCCTTGAGCTCCGAGGCCAGCTCGGTGATGAGCAGGGCGGCGGTGATGCCGTCCTTGTCGCGTACGCCGTCGGGGTCGACGCAGTAGCCGAGCGCCTCCTCGTACCCGAAGCGCAGTCCCTCGACGCGGGCGATCCACTTGAAGCCGGTGAGCGTCTCCTCGTACGGCAGACCCGCGCCCTCGGCGATCCGGCCGAGCAGGGAGGAGGAGACGATCGACTCGGCGAAGACGCCGCGCGCGCCCCGCCGCACCAGGTGCTCGGCGAGCAGCGCGCCGACCTCGTCGCCGCGCAGCATGCGCCAGTCGGCGCCGGACCTCACGGCCACGGCGCACCGGTCGGCGTCCGGGTCGTTGGCGATGATCAGGTCGGGTTCCGCCGCGCGGGCCGCCGCGAAGGCGAGGTCCATCGCGCCGGGCTCCTCCGGGTTGGGGAAGGCGACGGTCGGGAAGTCCGGGTCGGGCTCGGCCTGCTCGGCGACGAGCACCGGCTCCGGGAACCCGGCCCGCGCGAACGCCGCGAGCAGCACGTCCTTGCCGACGCCGTGCATGGCCGTGTAGACGGTGCGGGCGGTGCGCGGCGAGCCCTCGGCCAGGACGGCGTCCGTACGGGCCAGATAGGCGTCCAGGACCTCCTCGCCGAGGGTCTCCCAGCCGGAGTCGGGCCGGGGCACGTCGGCGAGCGCGCGGACCGCGTCGATCTCGGCGGCGATCTCCGCGTCCGCGGGCGGGACGATCTGGGAACCGTCGCCGAGGTAGACCTTGTAACCGTTGTCCCGGGGCGGGTTGTGGCTGGCGGTGACCTCCACACCCGCGACCGCGCCGAGATGCCGTATGGCGTAGGCGAGGACGGGAGTGGGCAGCGGCCGGGGCAGTACGGCGGCGCGCAGGCCCGCGCCGGTCATCACGGCCGCGGTGTCCCGGGCGAAGTCCGCGGACTTGTGGCGGGCGTCGTAGCCGATCACCACGAGTCCGCCGGTCTCGCCCCTGGCCTTGAGATACGCGGCGAGTCCGGCCGCGGCGCGGATGACCACGGAACGGTTCATCCGCATCGGCCCCGCGCCGAGCTCACCACGCAGACCGGCGGTGCCGAACTGGAGCGTCCCGCTGAAGCGGGCGGTCAGCTCGGCGACGTCCCCGGCCTCCACGAGCTTGGCGAGTTCGTCACGGGTCTCCGCGTCGGGGTCCTCGGCCAGCCACGCCTCGGCCCGCGCGACGATGTCGTCCTGCACCTGGGGTGCACCTCTCTTCGGTCGTACGGTTCCGTGTACCCCGGGTCGTTCCCGCCCCCGGCGCCGGGGGCTGACCCCGCGGTCCTACAGACGATCCAGCACCTGGGTCAGAAGTTCCCCCATGCGCGCGGCCGAGTCGCGGCCCGCCTGGAGGACTTCCTCGTGGTTGAGGGGCTCGCCCGTCATACCGGCGGCGAGGTTGGTGACGAGGGAGATGCCGAGCACCTCGGCGCCCGCCTCGCGCGCGGCGATGGCCTCGAGGGTCGTCGACATGCCCACCAGGTCGGCACCGATGACGCGGGCCATCCGGATCTCGGCGGGCGTCTCGTAGTGGGGGCCGGGGAACTGCGCGTAGACGCCTTCCTCCAGGCTGGCGTCGACTTCCTTGCACAGCGCGCGCAGCCGCGGCGAGTACAGGTCGGTGAGGTCGACGAAGTTCGCGCCGATGATCGGCGAGGTGGCCGTCAGGTTGATGTGGTCGCTGATCAGCACGGGCTGACCGGGGCGCATGCCCTCGCGCAGGCCGCCGCAGCCGTTGGTGAGGACGATGGTCTTGCAGCCGGCGGCGACGGCGGTACGGACGCCGTGCGCGACGGCGGCGACACCGCGGCCCTCGTAGTAGTGGGTACGGCCGAGGAAGACCAGGGCGCGCTTGTCGCCGGTCCGGTACGAGCGGATCCTGCCGCCGTGACCCTCGACCGCCGGCGCCGGGAAGCCGGGCAGCTCGGTGACCGGGAAGTCGGCCTCGGGAGTGCCGAGGGCGTCGACGGCGGGGCCCCAGCCGGAGCCCATCACGAGAGCGACGTCGTGGGTCTCGGCGCCCGTCAGCTCACGCAGGCGCGTGGCGGCGGCGTCGGCGGCGGCGTGGGGGTCGCCCTGGATGTCGTCCGGAAGAAGAGATGCGTTCACGCGCAAGAGCGTAGCCGGTCTGGGCCTACGCGCGTAGATGACGGAGCTCACGGTCTTGCGATCGTTGTCTTGTCGTTTCCGACAAAGGGGTGGGGCGAGGGGGATGCGGGAGCACCCTGGCGACCGGGCGGGGCGGGCGGGCGGGTGGTGAGGGCGCCGCGGAGCGGCGGGGTGTCGCGAGGGCACCCTCGCGGCGGGGCGAGACGGGCGGGCCGGTGGGCGAAACCGCCGCGGAGCGGCCAGGATGTCGCCGCGGAGCGGCGGTCGCGGGCCGGGGGAACGGGCCTCAGCAGGGCCGCTTGCGCAGCTCCATGACGTAGTCGTGCGGGGCCCCCGCGGATTCGGCGGCGTCCGCCAGCTCGCCCAGATAACGCGCCGAGGGCAGTCCCCCCTCGTACCCGTTCAGTACGTAGACCCACGCGGCTTCCTCACCCTCCAGTGTGTGCACACGTACACGCATCCGGCGGTAGACGTCGAGGCCGACGCCCTCCCAGCGGTCCATGGAGTCCTCGTCCAGCGGTGCGAGGTCGTACAGCGCCACGAAGACCTGGGACCGCGGCGCCTCGACGATCGTCGCGAGCGCCCCCTCCCAGCCCATGTGCTCGCCGCCGAAGGTCAGCCGCCAGCCGGTCAGCCAGCCCGTGGCGCGCAGCGGCGAATGCGGGGCGCGGCGCGTCATGAGCCGCGGGTCGAGATTGCCGGCGTACGCGGCGTAGAGCGACATGGGGTCGAGGGTACGGCAGCGACCCGTGCGTCTCTCGCGTAACAAAGTGGCTCGGATGCGGCGGACTCGGGGCCCCTGGGCGGAAGCACCTTGAAGCGTGCGGGACAATGGAGTACGTGACTCGGATCGTGATCATCGGTGGCGGACCCGGCGGCTATGAAGCGGCGCTGGTAGCGGCGCAGCTCGGAGCGGAGGTGACCGTCGTCGACTGCGACGGTCTGGGCGGGGCGTCGGTGCTCACCGACTGCGTGCCGTCGAAGACTCTCATCGCCACGGCCGAGGTGATGACGACCTTCGACTCCTCGTACGAGGAGCTGGGGATCATCGTCGCCGACGACACCCCGCCCATGGAGCAGGCGGCCAAGGTGGTCGGCGTCGACCTCGGCAAGGTCAACCGCCGTGTGAAGCGTCTCGCGCTCGCCCAGTCGCACGACATCACCGCCTCGGTGACCCGGGCCGGCGCCCGTGTCCTGCGCGGGCGCGGACGGCTGGAGGGGATGCAGTCCCTGGACGGCTCCCGCAAGGTCGTCGTGAGCGCCGCGGACGGCACCGAGGAGACCCTCACCGCCGACGCCGTGCTCATCGCCACCGGCGGGCACCCGCGCGAGCTGCCCGACGCGCAGCCCGACGGCGAGCGCATCCTGAACTGGACCCAGGTCTACGACCTCGACGAGCTGCCCGAGGAGCTCATCGTGGTCGGCTCCGGTGTCACCGGTGCCGAGTTCGCCGGTGCCTACCAGGCGCTCGGCTCCCGCGTCACCCTCGTCTCCAGCCGCGACCGCGTGCTGCCGGGCGAGGACCCGGACGCCGCCGCCGTCCTTGAGGACGTCTTCCGCCGCCGCGGCATGAACGTCATGGCCCGCTCCCGCGCCGAGTCCGCCAAGCGGGTCGGCGACCGGGTCGAGGTCACGCTCTCCGACGGCCGGGTCATCAGCGGCTCGCACTGCCTGATGGCCGTCGGCGCCATCCCGAACAGCAGCGGGATGGGCCTTGAGGAGGCCGGTGTCCGGGTCCGCGACTCCGGGCACATCCTGACCGACCGGGTCTCGCGCACGACCGCTCCGGGCGTGTACGCGGCCGGTGACGTGACCGGCGTCTTCGCCCTCGCGTCCGTCGCCGCCATGCAGGGTCGTATCGCCATGTACCACTTCCTCGGCGACGCGGTGGCCCCGCTGAACCTGAAGACGGTCTCCTCGAACGTCTTCACCGACCCCGAGATCGCCACCGTCGGCTACTCCCAGGCGGACGTCGACGCGGGCAAGATCGACGCCCGGGTCGTGAAGCTGCCGCTGCTGCGCAACCCGCGCGCCAAGATGCAGGGCATCCGCGACGGCTTCGTCAAGATCTTCTGCCGTCCAGGCACCGGGATCATCGTCGGCGGCGTGGTCGTCTCCCCGCGCGCCTCGGAACTGATCCACCCCATCTCGATCGCGGTCGACAACAATCTGACGGTCGAACAGATCGCGAACGCGTTCACCGTGTACCCGTCCCTGTCCGGCTCGATCGCCGAGGTGGCGCGACAGCTGCACACCCGGAAGATCACGGGCGAGAGCTGACGCCTTTCGGCGACTCCCCGCTGGTCAAGGGGAGTTGGTGACGCTGCGCAAGGCAGGGGCGGCGCGAGTGGGCACGTATACCACTTAGCACCCTGCCATGCGAACAACTTCTGTTATTCGGCGCAAACTGCTGAAAGCAGACGGTCGTTGGGGTTACTGTCAGTTTCGTGTTCGCTGCAGAACGTCGCCAATTGATCCTCGAAATGGTGCGAGCGAACGGGGCCGTGTCGCTCCGTGAGCTCGCCCGCGTCGTCCAGACCTCCGAAGTGACCGTACGGCGGGACGTGCGCGCGCTGGAGGCAGAAGGACTCCTCGACCGCCGGCACGGCGGTGCGGTATTGCCGGGCGGGTTCACGCGGGAGTCCGGCTTTCCGCAGAAATCGCATCTCGCGACCGCCGAGAAGACGGCCATCGCCGATCTCGCCGCGAGTCTCGTCGAAGAGGGCGAGGCCATCGTGGTGGGTGCGGGTACCACCACGCAGGAGCTGGCCCGCCGGCTCGCGCGGGTGCCCGGCCTGACCGTCGTCACCAACTCCCTGCTGGTGGCCCAGGCGTTGGCCCATGCCAACCGCGTGGAGGTCGTGATGACCGGCGGCACCCTGCGCGGTTCCAACTACGCCCTGGTCGGCTCGGGTGCGGAGCAGTCCCTCCAAGGGCTGCGCGTCTCCCGGGCGTTCCTCTCCGGGAGCGGTCTGACCGCCGAGCGCGGACTCTCCACGTCCAACATGCTCTCGGCGTCGGTTGACCGTGCCCTCGTCCAGGCGGCCGCCGAGGTCGTGGTCCTCGCCGACCACACCAAGCTCGGGACGGACACCATGTTCCAGACCGTGCCGACCGACCTCATCACCCGCCTGGTCACCGACGAGCCGCCGGCCCACGACGACCGCGCGGCCACCGAACTCCAGGCCCTGGCCGATCAGGGCGTACAGATCGTGGTGGCCGGGTCATCGGCCTCGGGCGGTGCGGGAGGGGATCCGCTCCCGGCGGGGCGCCAGTCACGTCGGGACGTACCGCTCCCGGGCCCGCGCCGCGGCCAGGTGGTCCCGGGCTCGGGACCGCAACTACGGAGCGCGACGGTGATGGGGGACCAGCCCCCGGCCGAAAGAGCACGGGTGGCCGATCTTCGACGCCGCTGAGCGGTGCCGGAGGGCCGTGGCGCCGTCGGCCGGGTCTCCGCCCGGCCGTCCAGCCGGGCCGGCTCCCGGAGCCGGGCGGCCGCCCGGGGCCGTTCACGGCGTCAGGCGGTCCGGATGGGTCCGGCCCACGGCATGGGGCCGCGAGCCAGGTCCGCCATGGAGCCGCGAGCCAGGTCGGCTCATGGTGTCGGGATTTGGGTCGCTCACGGTTTCAGGCCGCGCAGTGTCAGGTTCAGCAGACGGTCGGCCAGCGCGGGGCCGTCCGCGGTTTCCTCCGCCGCCAGCGCGATCGCGTTGGTCAGCTGGAGGAGATCACCGATCGAGACGTCCGGGCGTACGGTGCCAGTTTCCTGGGCGCGGAGCAGCAGGGCGCTGCCCGCCTCACGCATCGGGCCACTGCACCGGGCGAGGTGTGAATCCTCGTCCCGCGAGGCCGACATGAGGGCGCGAGCGAGCCCTCGGTACTCACCGGCGTGAGTGATGATCTCGCGCAGCCATTCCACCAGGGCGGTGCACGGCTGCGGGGCGTCGAGCAACTCACGCGAGCGGGCCAGCAGATCACTCACGGCCTCTTCGAAGACCGCGCTCATCAGGGCGTGCCGATTCGGGAAGTGCCGGTACAGCGTGCCGATTCCGACGCCCGCGCGCCGGGCCACGTCCTCGAGGGACGTGTCCGTGCCGTGCTCGGCGAAGGCGGAACGCGCTTCGGCGAGCAGCCGTCCGCGGTTGCGCCGGGCGTCCGCACGCATCACGCGCGGCGCTCCTGGACTCCGGGCGGGCCCCGACGTCTCGGCCCACTCCCTCGCGGTCGCGCCCACCATGGCCTCCACCTGCCCTCTCCCGCCGCCCGACTGCGCTCCAGGATGCCACCGACGGCACCCGGACGGACGTCCCCCGGCTCCGCGCCTGACGGCTCGAAGCATCATCGACGGTTGCGCGGACGGGGGCCCGGGCGCCGCCGCGCTCGTGTTCACCCCCGTACGCCCGTACGCGTCTACGCCTGTACGCCCGTACGCGTCCATGCCTGTACGCCCGTGCCCTCGTACGCGTCTACGCCTGTACGCCCGTGTCCCCGTGCGTGGAGGCGCCCGGCGTGCCTGTACGCAGAGGCGCCCGGCGGGCCGCAGATGCGGTTCGCCGGGCGCCTCTGACGCGAGCGGGCGGATGCGTCACCCGTCCGCGGTGCTCAGTCCTTGATCTCGCAGATGGGGGCACCGGAGGTGACGGAGGCGCCGACCTCCGCGCTCAGGCCCTTGACGGTGCCCGAGCGGTGCGCGTTCAGGGGCTGTTCCATCTTCATGGCCTCCAGGACGACGATCAGATCGCCCTCCTTGACCTCCTGGCCCTCCTCGACGGCCACCTTGACGATGGTGCCCTGCATCGGAGAGGCGAGGGTGTCGCCCGAGGCGACCGGGCCGGACTTCTTCGCGGCCCGGCGCTTGGGCTTGGCGCCCGCGGCCAGACCGGTGCGGGCCAGCGACATGCCCAGCGAGACGGGCAGCGAGACCTCAAGGCGCTTGCCGCCGACCTCGACGACCACCGTCTCGCGGCCGGGCTCGTCGTCGGTCTCGGCGTCGGCCGGGGCGGCGAAGGGCTTGATCTCGTTGGCGAACTCGGTCTCGATCCAGCGGGTGTGGATCGTGAACGGGTCCTGCGAGCCGGTGAGTTCGGGTGCGAACGCCGGGTCCTCGACCACCGCGCGGTGGAACGGGATCGCGGTCGCCATGCCCTCGACGGTGAACTCCGCCAGCGCGCGGGCGGCCCGCTGGAGGGCCTGCTGCCGGGTGGCGCCGGTGACGATCAGCTTGGCGAGCAGGGAGTCCCAGGCCGGGCCGATGACGCTGCCGGACTCGACGCCCGCGTCCAGGCGGACACCGGGGCCGGTCGGCGCCGCGAAGGCCGTGACCGTGCCGGGGGCGGGCAGGAAGTTGCGGCCCGGGTCCTCGCCGTTGATGCGGAACTCGATGGAGTGGCCGCGCAGTTCGGGATCGCCGTAGCCGAGCTCCTCGCCGTCGGCGATGCGGAACATCTCGCGGACCAGGTCGATGCCGGCGACCTCCTCGGTCACCGGGTGCTCGACCTGGAGACGGGTGTTGACCTCCAGGAAGGAGATCGTGCCGTCCGTGCCGACCAGGAACTCCACCGTTCCCGCGCCGACGTAGCCGGCCTCCTTCAGGATCGCCTTGGAGGACGAGTACAGCTCGTCCACCTGCGCCTCGGAGAGGAACGGCGCCGGGGCTTCCTCGACCAGCTTCTGGTGGCGGCGCTGGAGCGAGCAGTCACGGGTGGAGACGACGACCACGTTGCCGTGGCTGTCGGCCAGGCACTGGGTCTCGACGTGCCGGGGCTTGTCGAGGTAGCGCTCCACGAAGCACTCGCCGCGACCGAAGGCCGCGACGGCCTCGCGTACCGCGGACTCGTACAGCTCCGGCACCTCTTCCAGGTTCCGGGCGACCTTCAGACCGCGCCCGCCGCCACCGAAGGCGGCCTTGATCGCGATCGGCAGACCGTGCTCCTCGGCGAACGCGACGACCTCGTCGGCACCCGAGACCGGGTCCGGGGTGCCGGCCACCAGCGGCGCACCCGCGCGCTGCGCGATGTGCCGGGCGGCGACCTTGTCACCCAGGTCGCGGATGGCCTGCGGCGGCGGACCGATCCAGATCAGCCCGGCGTCGAGGACGGCCTGGGCGAAGTCCGCGTTCTCCGAAAGGAAGCCGTAGCCCGGATGGATGGCATCCGCGCCCGAGTCCTTGGCGGCCTGCAGCACCTTGGCGAAGTCCAGGTAACTGGTGGCCGGGGTGTCACCGCCCAGCGCGAACGCCTCGTCCGCCGCACGGACATGCAGAGCGTCCCGGTCCGGTTCCGCATACACGGCAACGCTCGCGATCCCGGCATCCCGACATGCTCGGGCCACGCGGACAGCGATTTCGCCACGGTTGGCGATGAGCACCTTGCGCACGATGGCTCCCTCCTTGAAAACAAGCCGAGTTTAGGGACAGCCAACACGACGTTTCGAGCTGTCCCCAGTGGTGAGCTTGCCCACACGGAGCGTGATACGAGGCTCGCCCTACCCGTGAAATCCCTTGTCGTGCCAAGGCACGCGGGAATCCTTCCCTGAACCCTAGCCCGCGGGTGTGGCCAAGGTCTCTGTGACTCCGTGCTGCGGCCCACAACGATTCTTTGTGGAGTCCCTACGAATGGCCCAACGATTCTTTGCCCTCGCCGGAACCCTTGTCCCTGGGTTTACCCGTTAGTAGCGTTCGGGATGTCTAGAACGTACTTGGGGTAACAGCACGCGGAAGTGGGTGGGGCCGGTGGTGCGCAGACCGCTGGTGTGGGTGGCGGCGATCGTGCTCTTCGTGGAGGCGATAGGTATCGCGCTCCTCAACTGGTTCCTCGGCGTGGTCGTCGACCGCCAGGACATGTCTATGGCGGGACTCGACTCCGACCTGATGTCGCGGTCGTCGAAGATCGGCGGCGTGGTCTTCGGGCTCTACTTCCTGGCGTGCGCCGTAACGGCCCTGCTGGTCGCGCTCAGGCAGCGTCCTCCGGGCCTCGTCGGGCGTGTCGTGCTGATCAGTGCCGCCGTGGTGCACGCCCTGCTCGGCGCCTTCACGGTGGGCCTGGTGGGCTGGCGGGCTTTCGCCTTCATGATGGTCGTGTTCGCGCTGATCGTGTTCACCCTTCTGGCGTACGACGGCCGGGAGACCGGCCCCGTCGACGCCGCGCCGGGGACCGGCGGGACGGGTGACGGCGAGGGCGACACCGTGGAGACGGGGAGCACCGGCTCCGGCGAGGCCGCCGGCGCGGGTGGCGCGGGCCCCGCCGAGGGTGGCGCGGGTGCGGGGAGTGTCGACCTGGAGAAGGGTGCGGACGTCAAGGGCGCTGACGTGCGGGGTGCCGAGGTGCAAGGTGCCGAGGCGCAGGGTGCCGTCGAAGAGGAAGCCGCGGTCGCGACGTAGGCCTCTTCGGCCTCCTGATCGCTTCCGGCGGTCCGGGCGTCCGGGCTTCTGGCTGTCCGGGCGTCCGGCCGTTCGGTTGTCCAGGTGTCTGGTTGTCCGGCCGCCCGGCTGTCGTGGCGTCCGGATGCCTGGACGCCCGCTTGTTCGTGCGCCCGCCTGTTCGGGCGGGTGAGGGCCGGTCCGCAACCGGCCGGTCCGCAACCGCCCTCCGTCGTACGGACGTTTCTGGAGTGGGCGGGCGACGCGCGGCCTGACCGCGCGCGCCCGTCCGTGGTCCTCGGGGCTCTACGGCGTCCACAACTCCGTGATGCCGACGCCCAGTTCGGTCAGCAGCCTGCGCACCAGCGGCAGCGAGATGCCGATGACGTTGCCGTGGTCGCCGTCGATGCCCTCGATGAACGGGGCGGAGCGGCCGTCCAGGGTGAACGCGCCGGCCACATGCAGGGGTTCGCCCGAGGCGACGTACGCGGCGATCTCCGCGTCGGTCGGCTCGCCGAAGCGGACCACGGTCGAGGCGATCGCGGACTCCCACCGCTTCTGCGCCGTGTCCCAGACGCAGTGGCCCGTCTGGAGGGTGCCCGCACGGCCGCGCATCGCCTTCCAGCGCGCGGTGGCCTCCTCGGCGTCCGCGGGCTTGCCGAGTGCCTGGCCGTCCAGGTCGAGCACGGAGTCGCAGCCGATCACCAGCGCGCCCTGTACCTCGGGCCGTGCCGCCACGACGGAGGTCTTCGCCTCGGCCAGCGCGAGGGCGAGTTCGGCGGGAGTGGGTGCGGAGACGGCGTCCTCGTCGACCCCGCTCACGATCACCTCGGGGGCGAGCCCGGCCTGCCGCAGCAGATTGAGCCGGGCGGGGGACTGCGAGGCGAGGACGAGACGGCGGCGCGGCTGATCGGTCATGCGATCAGGGTATCGGCGTCGATCGGCCCTTGCCTCGGCTGTTGTTCCCGAGCCGCGGGTGCGGAGGCCGCCAGGGGCGCAGGTCGCGGACCGAACCGGCCGGACACCGGGCGCCCGGGCCGGATCAGCGGATGCTCACCAGGGTCATCGCGATCACCATGGCCACCGCCAGGAGAACGCCCAGGCGTCGCAACATGTCCTGCATGTCGCGGAGATCCTCGGGGGGTTCGTTCTCGGGGTCGGACCACAGCATGCTCCCGATCGTGCGACGACGGGGCGGCCGGACGCCTGAGTACGCGTACTCAACTTGCGGGCATCCTGTGAAAACGGCCCCGGTGCCGTCCCTGTCGTGCGCCGCCCCGCCGTGCCCGGGGGAGCGGCCGTCCCGGGACGGATCAACGGGCTCCGTCCAGGGCCCCGTCCAGGACCCCATCCAGGGCAGCGACGGCCGCGACGGCCTTCGAGGCGCCTCGAGGCCCTCCTGGGCGCGCCGGGGCAGCGCGTGTGTCCGTGAGCGGTCCAGGCGCGCTTCGTCGCGGTGGGCCGTGCCGTGCGCGACGGCGGTGTGGCGGGACAGCCGGCCTGTCCCACGGTGTCGCCGTGCTTCACGGCGGTGTCCGGGGCGGCCCGCAGACACGCGTCGCACTCGCCCGTCCGGTCCCGCGCGCTCACCTCCGCGCGGGCCCGCTCGGCGGCGTACTCGCCGAGCAGATCGTGGAAGCCGTACCGCTCGGGCGCCGGATTCCGTAGGAGGGCGGCGTCGGCCATGTGGCCAAGCGGCCGGGCGGCCTCGGGCGTGGGGAGGCCGAGCAACGCGGCCGCCGACCGCGGGGTCAGCTCGTGCCCGGGCCACAGGCCCAGCAGCCGGAAGGCGCGGGCGGCGGCCCGCTCGCCGGTTCCTTCGCCGTCCCGCATGGCGACGTAGCCCATGGCGAGGGTCGCGTGGACGTCCAGGGCGCCCACGCTCGGTTCCCGCAGCCGGTCCGAGCCGGAGGCCGGCCGTCCCGTGACCAGGGAGAGCGGCCACGTCCGCCGCGAGGCCGGCCTGCCGCCGACGCCCACAGGGCCGGCGGCAGCCCTCCACAGCGGTCCAGGAGCGCGGCGGCCGCGGCCGGCTCCTCCAGCACCCGCCGGGTGCCGCACAGCGCGCTCAGGAGCGCCTGCTGGTCGGAGCGGCCGAGGGGAGACAGCGGGACGAACGCGGCGTCGGGCAGGTCCGCGAGAACGTGGCGGCTCGTGACCGGCACGGCGCTGCTGCCGCTGCCCGGCAGCAGCGGGGTGACCTGGGCGGCGGCCCGTACGTTATCGAGCACCAGCAGCATCCGGCGTTCGGCCGTGACCGTGCGGAACAGCGCGGCGCGGTCGTCGGTGTCGTCGGGCAGCGATTCCGGGGCCACCCCGAGATCCGACAGGAAACGGGTCAGCAGCTCACGGGGCTCGCGCTCCCGGCCCCCACAGCGCCTCGACGACGGAGTCCTTCGACACCGTACGGCCCGCCTGGAGCAGCAGCGCGGCCAGCACGACGCGGACCTTGGGCCCTCCCACCGGTAGTTCCCGCGTCCCGTCGTGCACCACCAGCGGACCGAGCAGTCCGAACGCCGTCATGGCACCCCTTGCGGCCTTGCCGGGCAGCGCCGTTCGCCGAGCCCATTGGATTCAGACGCCTCAACCGGCCTTGGGGCGGGGGTAGTTGTTCAGGAAAGCCAAGATCCCCCCGGGGACAGGGTCCACAGGGGGATCAAGGGTGTCGGTGTTCGCGTCCGGCCGCGGGTCTAGCCCGGCCAGTAGCTGCGGCCCCACGACGTCGGGCCCGGCTGCGGGAGCCGGTGCGCGGCGACGCGGGCGGGGTCGGACCAGGAGTCACGCGGCCCGGACGCGCCGGACGGGGCGTCCGCCACCGCCGCGGCGCGTGCGCGGACCACCGCCAGTGCGGCGGCCAGCTCCTCGGGGGTCGGATTGCCCCGTACGACCTTGATCGTCATGTCTGCTCCCAGGATCCGGGTCTGCGGGGGTTCTAGAGCGGGATGTTGCCGTGCTTCTTCGGAGGCAGCGACGCCCGCTTCGTGTGCAGTTGACGCAGGCCGCGTACGACGTGGGAACGGGTCTGCGAGGGCATGATCACGCCGTCGATGTAACCGCGCTCGGCCGCCGTGTACGGGTTCAGCAGCGCGTCCTCGTACTCCTGGATCAGCCGGGCCCGGGTCGCGTCCTGGTCCTCGGCCGCGGCGATGGTGCGGCGGTGCAGGATGTTCACCGCGCCCTGCGCGCCCATGACCGCGATCTGCGCGGTGGGCCAGGCGAGGTTGAGGTCGGCGCCCAGGTGCTTGGAGCCCATGACGTCGTACGCGCCGCCGAAGGCCTTGCGCGTGATGATCGTGATCAGCGGGACGGTCGCCTCGGCGTACGCGTAGATCAGCTTGGCGCCGCGCCGGATGATGCCGCCGTACTCCTGGTCGACGCCCGGGAGGAAGCCGGGCACGTCCACGAAGGTCAGGACGGGCACGTTGAACGCGTCGCAGGTCCGCACGAACCGCGCGGCCTTCTCGCTCGCGTCGATGTCCAGACAGCCGGCGAACTGCATCGGCTGGTTGGCGACGATGCCGACCGGGTGCCCCTCGACCCGGCCGAAGCCGGTGAGGATGTTCGGCGCGAACAGCGCCTGCGTCTCGAAGAACTCGGCGTCGTCCAGGACGTGTTCGATCACCGTGTGCATGTCGTACGGCTGGTTCGCGCTGTCCGGCACGATCGTGTCCAGCTCGCGGTCCTCGTCCGTGAGGGAGAGGTCCGCCTCCTCCGGGAACACCGGGGGCTCGCTGAGGTTGTTGGACGGCAGGTACGACAGCAGCTGCTTGACGTACTCGATGGCGTCCTTCTCGTCGCCCGCCATGTGATGGGCCACGCCCGACACGGCGTTGTGCGTACGGGCGCCGCCCAGCTCCTCGAAGCCGACGTCCTCGCCGGTCACCGTCTTGATGACGTCGGGACCGGTGATGAACATGTGCGAGGTCTGATCGACCATCACCGTGAAGTCGGTGATGGCGGGGGAGTACACCGCGCCGCCCGCGCACGGACCGACGACCAGGCTGATCTGCGGGATGACGCCCGACGCGTGCGTGTTGCGGCGGAAGATCTCGCCGTACATGCCGAGAGCGCTCACGCCCTCCTGGATCCGGGCGCCGCCCGAGTCGTTGATGCCGATGACCGGGCAGCCGGTCTTCAGCGCGAAGTCCATCACCTTCATGATCTTCTGACCGAAGACCTCGCCGAGAGCCCCGCCGAAAACGGTGAAGTCCTGGGAGAACACGGCGACCGGGCGGCCGTCGACCGTGCCGTAGCCGGTGACCACACCGTCGCCGTACGGGCGGTTCTTCTCCAGACCGAAGTCGGTCGAGCGGTGCCGCGCGAACTCGTCGAACTCGACGAAGGAAGCGTCGTCCATCAACAGTTCGATGCGCTCACGAGCCGTCAACTTGCCCTTGGCGTGCTGCTTTTCGACGGCGCGCTCCGAGCCGGCGTGCGTCGCTTCCTGGATGCGGCGCTGCAGATCCGCGAGCTTGCCCGCGGTGGTGTGGATGTCGGGGTGGTGCAGCTCTTCCGGCTCGGACATCGGGTTGCGGCTCCCTGCCTGATCTAAGGGGATGTGAGGGTGACTGCGCGTGAACGCGGGCTCAGAGCGGTGCTCAGAAGGGGGGCTTGCTACTCATCCGTAGCGTAGTGGCGTGCCTACCGTTCGGCAGTGCGGCGTTTACCACACCTAGGCTGGGTTGCATGACGCCGCGAGATGCAGCAGACGCGAACGACAACCGGTGGTCCGACCTGGACCGCCCGCCACTGAACGGGGCCGCACTGCGCAGGGCGCTGGTCCGCGACGGCGGCCTGTGGCGCGACGTGGAGGTGGTGGAACGGACCGGGTCGACCAACACCGACCTGGCCGCCGTCGTCACCGGAGAGAAGGGGGCCGACGAGGGCGCGGTCCTCGTCGCCGAGGAACAGAACGCCGGGCGCGGCCGGCTGGACCGCCGGTGGACCGCTCCGGCCCGCTCCGGCCTCTTCTTCTCGGTGGTGCTCAAGCCCGGCCCGGTCCCCGTCGAACGCTGGGGCTGGCTGCCGCTGCTCACCGGCGTCGCCGTCGCGACGGCGCTCTCGCGCTCCGCGGGCGTCGACACGGCACTCAAGTGGCCCAACGACCTGCTGGTCACCGTGGACGGCGAGGAACGCAAGGCCGGCGGCATCCTCGCCGAGCGCGCGGGCTCCGACGCGGTCGTGGTCGGCATCGGCATCAACGTCTCGCTGCGCGCCGAGGAACTGCCCGTGCCGGGCGCCGGATCGCTGGCGCTCGCGGGTGCGACCACCACGGACCGGGACACCGTGCTGCGGGCCGTCCTGCGTTCCCTCGAGCAGTGGTACGGGCGGTGGCGGGACGCGGGCGGCGACCCCGTCGCCTCCGGGCTCCAGGAGGCGTACGCGGCCGACTGCGCGACGCTCGGCCGCACGGTGCGGGCCGAGCTGCCCGGGGGCCGGTCGGTCGTCGGGGAGGCGGTGGCCCTGGACGGGGACGGACGTCTCGTCATCGCGACGGCGGACGGCGTCCAGGAGCCGGTGGGGGCGGGGGACGTGGTGCATCTGCGTCCCGCGTGAGGCGGCGCGGACATGAGTGGTCCAGACCTTCGGCACCGTCCCCGGCCTCGCTCCCGCCATCGGGAGTGAGCCAGCGCACACCTGCCGTAGAGTTGAGCGCGGTCGAACCTGACCACGGCAGATCGGAAGGGCAGCAGGAGTGACCGTCGACGACACCGGCTCCGGCACGGGTGCCCATCCCGCCCCCGGCGGCGAGCCCGGCCGTACCGCCGGGCCGGTCACGGACGCGACCCGCGCACGGGCCTCCGCGGACGGCGAGACCCGGCAGGACGCCCGCCCCGACGCCGGGACCGGCACCCGCCCGCAGGACCGCTCGAACCACCGCCCGGAAGACGGCTCGGAAGCCCGCCCGGAAGCGGGAGGCGGCCCCTCCGGGGGCGACCGCGTCGACGCGGGCAGCGACACCCGCAGGGCCGCGGACCACGGCACCGACGGCGGCGACGCACGGCCGGACGTCCGGCCCGAGGCACGGCCTGACGCCCGGCCCGAGGTACGACCCGACGCCCGGCACGAGGCGAACGGCCGGGTGGACCTCCAGGCCGAGCCGGACTCAGGTGAGGACCCGCTGGCGCTGCGCCTCGAGGGGCTGATCCTCGGCGCGGAGCGCCGCTACACCCCGTTCCAGGCGGCGCGCAGTGCCGGCGTCTCCATGGAGCTGGCCTCCCGCTTCTGGCGGGCGATGGGCTTCGCGGACATCGGCCAGGCCAAGGCGCTCACCGAGGCGGACGTGCTCGCCCTGCGCCGCCTCGCCGGTCTCGTCGAGGCGGGCCTGCTGAGCGAGGCCATGGCCGTCCAGGTCGCCAGGTCCACCGGGCAGACCACCGCCCGTCTGGCCGAATGGCAGATCGATTCCTTTCTGGAGGGCCTGACCGAGCCCCCGGAACCGGGGATGACGCGCACCGAGGTGACGTACCCCCTGATGGAGCTGCTCCTGCCCGAGCTGGAGGAGTTCCTCGTCTACGTCTGGCGCCGCCAGCTCGCCGCGGCCACCGGCCGGGTCGTACAGGCGGCCGACGACGAGGAGATGGTCGACCGGCGTCTCGCCGTCGGCTTCGCCGACCTGGTCGGCTTCACCCGGCTGACGCGCCGCATGGAGGAGGAGGAACTCGGCGAACTCGTCGAGGCCTTCGAGACCACCGCGGCGGACCTGGTGGCGGCCCACGGGGGCCGGCTCATCAAGACCCTCGGCGACGAGGTGCTCTACTCCGCGGACGACGCCGGTGTCGCCGCCGAGATCGCGCTGCGGCTCATCGAGACGATGGCCAACGACGAGACGATGCCGGAGCTGCGCGTCGGCATCGCCTTCGGCACGGTGACGACCCGGATGGGCGACGTGTTCGGCACGACCGTGAACCTGGCGAGCCGGCTCACGTCGATAGCGCCGCGCGACGCCGTTCTCGTCGACGGCGCCTTCGCCGAGGAGCTGACCCGCACCGGTGACGCGCCCGCCTCCGAGGCGGAGGCGGCCGAGGCCGCGGCGGCCGCGGAGAAGGAGGGCGAGGAACCCCCCTCGTACCGCTTCGCGCTCCAGCCGATGTGGCAGCGGCCCGTGCGTGGTCTCGGCGTCATCGAGCCGTGGCTGTTGGCCCGCCGCGCCGACGAGACGTAGGACCCTCCGGTCACTGCTTGTCCTGGCCGGGTGACAGCAGCCCGTTGACGCAGATTCCGACGATCGGTACGCACACGTCCGGCGGCCGGTGGGACGGCGCCGGAGTGGTCGGGGCCGGGGACGCGCTGTGCGGGGGAACCTCCGCTGTCGGGGTGGCCGTCGGCGTCGGCCGGGCGGCCGGTGCTGTCGTCACGGGGGCTGTGGGGATGCCGGTGCTGCCCGGTGCCGGTGCGACGGGGTCCTCGCCGCGAGCCGCCGGGACCGCGGCCGCCGATGTCGGGTCCGGCGCCGGGATCCGGCCCGTGTCCGAGGTGGGTGCCGGGCTCGTGCCGCCCATCGCGGGGCTCGCCGGTGCGGCTCCGGCGCCCGTGGGCGAGGGCATGGCCGCGACGGCGGGGACGGCGTCGCCCGCCGTGTCGTTGTCCGTGGCCGTCGCGACCGGCTCGGCCTCCGCGTTGCCGCCGGCCGTGCCCCCGGTCACCGCGTCCGGTGTCATCCGGGCGAGGCTCAGCACTCCCGCGGCGAGCGCGAGCCCTCCTACGGCGAAGAGCGCCCGGCGCCGGCGGGGCTTGCGGTGCCGGCCCCGGACGGTACCGAGCCGGACGGGCGCGGGCTCATCGCCATCGGGCTCAGCGCCACCGAGCTCGTCATCACCGGGCTCGTCGCCACCGGGCGCGTACGCGGTGCCGCGCACGCCACCCGCCCGCGCTGCCGGAACGATCCCTCGCCCCCGCCCGGCAACGCCCGCCGCCTCCTGCCCACCCACCACGTCAGCGCCCTCACGTCCCCGCGCCCCGGCTTCCGCCGCTTGGCTGCTACGGGCCTCGGGTGCCCCGGCGCCCGCGGTGTGAGCGCCGGTCGCGGCAGCGGCGCGTTCCCGCAGCCCGGCTCCCGTTCCCTGGGTGCTACGGGCCTCGGCTGCCCCGGGGTCCGCAGTGTGAGCGCCCGCCAGTGCCGTGGCTTCGCGTGTCCGCGGCCCGGCTCCCGTTCCCCAGGTGCTACGGGCCTCGGGTGCCCCGGCGCCCGCGGTGTGAGCGCCCGCCGCGGTTGCGGCTTGGCGTGTCCGCGCCCCGGCTCCTGTCCCCTGGGTGCTACGGGTCTCGCGTGCCCCGGCTTCCGCCCTGTGAGGGTCCGCCGCGGCTGCGACCCCGCGTGCCTGACCCGGGGCGTCCGTCCCGGGTGCGGGGGCCCAGGCCTTCGCGGCCCTTTCCGGCGTGGTCCCGGCCTTGTCCGTGGCGGCCGGTTCGGAACCGGGCCTCGTCGTGGCTCCGGGAGCCGCGGGCTGCGGGGCCTGGACGCGGGTCGAGCCGGCGGCGGCCGGACCCGGCCTCCTGACGGTCTCCCGGACGGCGCCCGTCCCGATGGCGGACGTCGTCACGGCGGGCGCGTCCTGGGTCTCCCGCGCGGTGGCGCTCCGCGGCGCCGGGGCGGACATCGCCCGGTTGAGCGGCGTGACCCGGATCCACCGGTCGTCCGCAGGCGCGGCCCCGGCCGCCGAGGGGTCGGGCCGTCGGCCGGGCCAGGCGTCCGCGGTGGCCTCGGAGGCCGCCCTCTGGGCCGGCGGTCGCGTGAGTGCTGGTCGCGGCCCCGGCCGGGTGCCCGCGGCCTGCGGTGTCTCGCGGTTCGTCATGGTCGTCCCTCCCCGGTGAGCCGGTGTCCCTGATGCGCTGCGGCGGTGCGCAGGTTATGCACGGTCAGAGGGCGCAGAAACGAATTTGGGCGCCAAGTCACTCGAACGAGGAGGTATGGCCCGAGGGCGCGGGTTTCGCCGGACGGCCCGGGCTGCGATGATCGGGTCATCGATTGTTAACCCGCGTTAACCGGGAGGGTGTCATGGCGGAGCACGAGGCGGACCAGCCGACGGAGCCGGCCGAGCGGAGGTTCGGGGAGTTCGTGGCCGTACGGCGGCACGGGCACGTCGCCGAGCTCGTCCTCGACCGGCCCAAGGCCATGAACGCCGTGTCCACGGACATGGCACGGTCGATCGCCGGCGCCTGTGACGCCCTCGCCGCCGACCGGGACGTACGCGTCGTCGTGCTGACCTCCACCCACGAGCGTGCCTTCTGCGTCGGCGCCGACCTGAAGGAGCGCAACTCCTTCACCGACGCCGAACTCGTACGGCAGCGCCCCTTCGCGCGGGCCGCGTACACCGGCGTCCTGGAGCTGCCGATGCCGACCGTCGCCGCCGTTCACGGCTTCGCGCTGGGCGGCGGCTTCGAGCTGGCGCTGTCCTGCGACCTGATCGTGGCCGACCGTACGGCGGTCGTCGGGCTGCCCGAGGTGTCCGTCGGCGTGATCCCCGGAGGGGGTGGTACGCAACTGCTGCCGCGCCGGGTGGGTGCCGCGCGCGCCGCCGAGCTCATCTTCTCGGCACGGCGTCTGGAGGCCGCCGAGGCGCGGGAGTTGGGACTGGTGGACGAACTGGTGGAGGCCGGACAGGACAGGGCGCAGGCACTAGGCCTGGCCGCCCGAATCGCCGCGAACTCCCCGGTCGGGCTGCGGGCCGCCAAGCGTGCGCTGCGCCTCGGTCACGGACTCGACCTGCGCGCCGGCCTGGAGGTCGAGGACGCGGCCTGGCGGTCCGTCGCCTTCTCCGGCGACCGGGCGGAAGGCGTCGCCGCCTTCAATGAGAAGCGCAAGCCGGAGTGGCCGGGGGAGTAGCCCGCGGGACCGGGGCCGTACGTCTGTACCCCTGTTCGCCCCACCGATGTCCCGAATATGGGCAAATATACCTAGCCTGGGGTGATGGGTGAGGACAGTCGGCTGAGGGCCGTGGTGACGCTGGCGCAGGGGATGGCGGCGGCGCACACCCCGCGGGAGTCCTGGCGGGCCGCGGCGCTCGGCTCGTGTCACGCGCTGGCCGGGAGCTTCGCCGCGCTCTCGGTGTGGGAGCGCGAACTCGGCCGGCTGCGGGTGCTGGCCAACGTGGGCGACCGCGCCCCGGACGAGGACGAGTTCCCCGACGGGGAGGCCTATCCGGTGCACCAGTTCCCCGAGATCGCCGAGTTCCTGCACGAGCGCTGGGCGGCCGGCGGCGAGCCCAACGCCTGGGTGGAGACCGCCGAAGGCCCGGCGGCCGGTCCCGCCGGGTACTGCCACCAGCGTGTGGCCGCGCTGCGCAGACGCGGCCGCGGCTGCTGCGTCGTCGCGCCGGTCGTGCTGCACGGGCGGGCGTGGGGCGAGCTCTATGTGGCCCGCCCGGCCGGAGCCCCCGTCTTCGGCCGGGAGGACGCCGACTTCGCGACCGTCCTCGCCTCCGTCGTCGCCGCCGGGATTGCCCAGACCGAACGACTGGAGGAGGCCAGGCGTCTCGCCTACACCGACTCCCTGACCGGGCTCGCCAACCGCCGCGCCGTGGACGTACGGCTCGACGAGGCGGTCGAGCGGCACAAGGAGAAGGGTGCCGTGGTCAGTCTCGTCGTCTGCGACCTGAACGGGCTCAAGCGTGTCAACGACACCCTGGGGCACGCCGTGGGCGACCGGCTCCTCGAACGGTTCGGGTCGGTGCTCTCGCTGTGCGGGGCCATGCTCCCCGGCACCCTCGCGGCGCGGCTGGGCGGTGACGAGTTCTGTCTGCTGGCGGTGGGCCCGCCGGCGGACGACGTGGTCCGTATCGCCGGTGAACTCTGCTGCCGCGCTGCCGAGTTGGAGCTCGGGGAGGGAGTGGCGTGCGGGGTCGCCTCGACCGGGGACCCGATCGGCCCCGTACGGTCGGCGCGGCGGCTGTTCCGGCTGGCGGACGCGGCCCAGTACCGCGCGAAGGCCGTACGGGCCGCGAAGCCCGTGGTCGCCGGGCGCGAGGGCCCGGACGATCTCGTCGTACGGCTCGCGGACGCGCCCTCGCCCACGGCGGGCGAACGCCGCAGATTCCGCGGACGCCAGGACCGGCCCCGTACGTGACGGCGCCATGACCGGCCCCGTGCCTGACGGCGACGTCGCCGGCCCCGTGCCTGATGGCGGCGCCGACGGCCCCGTGCCTGACGGTGGCAGGGCCGGTCGGTCCGTGACCCGGCCCGGGTGGGCGGGCGCTGTGACGTACGCCGGAGTAAGGGGTCAACCCGCCATCCACTAGTGACATCATTGAATTCACTGCGTACGCTCCTGAATATGGATATGCACACTGTGGTGGTGGGGACGTCCGGAGTGACCGCGTCCGACGTTCTCGCCGTGGCGCGCGAAGGCGCCCGGATCGAGCTCTCCGACGAGGCGGTGGCGGCCCTCGCCGCGGCCCGCGCGATCGTGGACGCGCTGGCCGCGAAGCCGGAGCCCGTGTACGGCGTCTCCACCGGCTTCGGCGCCCTGGCGAGCCGGCACATCAGCCCGGAGCTGCGCGCCCAGTTGCAGCGCAACATCGTCCGCTCGCACGCCGCCGGCATGGGCCCGCACGTCGAGCGCGAGGTCGTCCGCGCGCTGATGTTCCTGCGGCTCAAGACCGTCTGCTCCGGGCACACCGGTGTGCGGCCCGAGGTCGCGCAGACCATGGCGGACATCCTGAACGCGGGCATCACCCCGGTCGTGCACGAGTACGGCTCGCTCGGCTGCTCCGGCGACCTGGCGCCGTTGTCCCATTGCGCCCTGACCCTGATGGGCGAGGGCGACGCCGAAGGCCCCGACGGAGTCGTGCGGCCCGCGGGCGAGTTGCTCGCCGAGGCCGGCATCACCCCCGTCGAGCTGCGCGAGAAGGAGGGTCTCGCCCTTCTCAACGGCACCGACGGCATGCTCGGCATGCTGGTGATGGCCCTCGCCGACCTGGAGACGCTCTACAAGTCGGCCGACGTCTCCGCCGCGCTCTCCCTCGAGGCGCTCCTCGGCACGGACAAGGTCCTCGCCCCCGAACTGCACGCCATCCGCCCGCACCCCGGCCAGAGCGCCAGCGCCGCCAACATGCTGGCCGTGCTGAAGGGTTCGGAGCTCACCGGACACCACCAGGACGACGCCCCGCGCGTCCAGGACGCCTACTCCGTGCGCTGCGCCCCGCAGGTCGCCGGCGCCGGCCGCGACACCCTCGCGCACGCCCGCACGGTCGCCGAGCGCGAACTGGCCTCCGCCGTCGACAACCCGGTCGTGCTGCCCGACGGCCGCGTCGAGTCGAACGGCAACTTCCACGGCGCCCCGGTCGCCTACGTCCTCGACTTCCTCGCCATCGCCGCCGCCGACCTGGGCTCGATCGCCGAGCGCCGCACCGACCGGCTGCTCGACAAGAACCGTTCGCACGGCCTGCCGCCGTTCCTCGCGGACGACGCCGGCGTCGACTCGGGCCTGATGATCGCCCAGTACACGCAGGCCGCGCTGGTCAGCGAGATGAAGCGGCTCGCCGTACCGGCGTCCGCCGACTCGATCCCCTCCTCCGCCATGCAGGAGGACCACGTCTCCATGGGCTGGTCGGCAGCGCGCAAGCTGCGCACCTCCGTGGACAACCTGACCCGCATCGTGGCGATCGAGCTGTACGCCGCCACCCGCGCGATCGAGCTGCGTGAAGGTCTGACACCGGCCCCGGCCTCGCGGGCGGTCATCGACGCGGTCCGCGCGGCCGGCGTCCAGGGTCCGGGCCCCGACCGCTTCCTCGCCCCCGACCTGGCGGCGGCGGACGCGTTCGTGCGCGCGGGCGGTGTCGTGGCCGCGGTGGAGCCGGTGACCGGACCGCTGGCCTAGGGTCCCCTTGTACGAGGGCAGGGCGCGCTCCTGCCCTCGTACGAGCGGCACGTCCGGGCCCGTGTACCACCGCGCACCCCGCCTCGCACTCCCGCCCCGGCGTGTGCTACTGTCTCATTGATACGTTTTTGGTACCCATTTACTTTGTGCGCCTGATCGGAATCCTCCGCAGGCGCGTTTTGTTTTACCGGCATCTCCGGCATTACCCGGTGCATCTCCGGATGGGGCCCCTACCTGTTCAGGAGAACAACATGGCTACTGGCACCGTGAAGTGGTTCAACTCGGAAAAGGGCTTCGGCTTCATCGAGCAGGACGGTGGCGGCCCGGACGTCTTCGCCCACTACTCGAACATCGCCAGCTCCGGCTTCCGTGAGCTCGTCGAGGGCCAGAAGGTGTCCTTCGAGGTCACGCAGGGCCAGAAGGGCCTTCAGGCGGAGAACATTCTCCCCGCCTAGTTCGAACGCGCTTTTCCAGAGCCGGGTCCCGCGCCTTCGGGTGCGGGTCCCGGCTCAGCGCTGTGACAGCTCATGCAGTCGGTGAGCGCTGTATGTGCAGTCCGTGGGCCCAGGAAGGAAACCCGAATCCAGCATGACTCGATCCGAACGTCCCGTCCGTAAGCGGCCGGCGAACACACGCGCCGACCGTACCGGCAGCTCCGCGAGGAACGCGGGCCGGAGCGCCGGCGCCCGCAAGGTCGCCCCTCCGCAGGAGTTCTCCCTGCCCGAGACGATCACACCGGCGCTGCCCTCGGTCGACTCGTTCGACGCGCTGGACATGCCGGCCGCCCTGACGAAGACCCTCGCCGCCCAGGGCGTCACCGAGCCGTTCCCGATCCAGGGCGCCACCCTGCCCAACTCCCTCGCCGGGCGCGACGTGCTCGGCCGGGGACGCACCGGCTCCGGCAAGACGCTCGCCTTCGGGCTCGCGCTCCTCGCCCGCACCGCCGGCCGCCGCGCCGAGCCGCGCCACCCGCTCGCGCTCATCCTCGTCCCCACGCGTGAACTCGCCCAGCAGGTCGACGACGCGCTCACGCCGTACGCCACCGCCGTCAACCTGCGGGTGGTCACGGCCGTCGGCGGGATGTCGATCGGGCGCCAGGCCGGCACGCTGCGCCGCGGTGCCGAGGTGCTCGTGGCCACCCCCGGGCGGCTCAAGGACCTCATCGAGCGGGGCGACTGCGCCCTCGGCCAGGTCGCGATCACCGTGCTCGACGAGGCCGACCAGATGGCCGACATGGGCTTCATGCCGCAGGTCACCGCGCTGCTCAAGCAGGTCGAGCCGGGCGGCCAGCGGCTGCTCTTCTCGGCCACGCTCGACAAGAACATCGACCGGCTGGTCAAGATGTTCCTCACCGACCCCGTGGTGCACTCCGTCGACCCGTCCGCGGGCGCGGTGACGACCATGGAGCACCACGTGCTGCACGTGGCCGACGAGACCGACAAGAAGGCCGTCGCCACGCGCATCGCCGCCCGCGACGGCCGGGTGATCCTCTTCGTCGACACCAAGCGCGGCGCCGACCGCTTCACCAAGCGGCTGCTCGCCAGCGGTGTCCGGGCCTCCGCCCTGCACGGCGGGCGCAGCCAGCCGCAGCGCAACCGCACCCTCGACCAGTTCAAGAACGGTCAGGTCACCGCCCTCGTCGCCACCAACGTGGCGGCGCGCGGCATCCACATCGACGACCTCGACCTCGTGGTCAACGTCGACCCGCCGACCGACCACAAGGACTACCTCCACCGCGGCGGCCGTACGGCCCGCGCCGGTGAGTCCGGCAGCGTCGTCACCCTGGTGCTGCCCGAGCAGAAGCGTGAGATGACGCGGCTGATGGCGGACGCCGGCATCACGCCGCGCACCGCCCGCGTCAAGTCCAGCGACGAGGAGCTCGCCCGCCTCACCGGCGCCCGCGAGCCCTCCGGCGTCCCGATCGTCATCGAGGTTCCGCAGCCCGTCGTCGAACAGCCGAAGGCGCGGAGCAAGACGCGGCGTGCCACCGGGGGCGGGGCCAGGCGCCCGGCGGTCGCCGGCGGCGACACGGCCGGACGCACGGGCTCCGGGTCCGACGGCCAGGCCCGCGGACAGCGCGCCGGGCGCTCGGGCGCCGGGACCGGTGGCACGGCCACCGGACGCCGCGCGAGCACCGGGGGAGCCGCGGGCCGTCGTACGGACGCCGGCGCGGGCCGTCGTTCGGAGGCGGGAGGCTCGGCCACGAGCCGTCGCGGTGAGTCCGGAGGCGGCGCGGGCCGTCGTACGGACGCCGCCGGCGGCTCGGGTGCTCCTCGCTCCGGCGGTCGCGGTCGTGCTCCGCAGCGCGGTGGTCAGAGCGGCGGCCAGGGCGGTGGCGGCCGCAGGGCCGCCTGACCCGACCGGGCACGTTCGTCTTCGTCGCGGCCCCGTGTCCCGCAGGCATCCGCCTGCGGGACACGGGGCCGCCGCGTGAACGGCCCACGCCGGGTACGAGGGTCAGACGTCGCCGAGGAACCCCGGGTCCACCCCGTCCAGTTTCAGGGCGAAGTCCCGGTGCAGGCCGAGCAGTTCGGCAAGTGGCACCGCGCGACGGCTGGTCGACATGAGGTCGCGCCGCGCCTCCGCCGACCACAGGAACGGCACCACGGACAGCCCCTGCGTGCCCGTGAGGGCGCCGGACTCGGCCCGCCAGCCGGGCCAGCGCAGGGTGTCGTAGAAGTTGTCGGTGCCCTCGTCGAGGAGCCACTGGAGCCAGGCCGCGTGGCCCACTTCGAGCGCCTCCCACTTCAGTGAGTCCGGCGCGAAGTACACGACCTCACCCGGGTGACCGGGACGCCCAACGGACTCGGGAGCGGGGCCGTTGAGGACGAACACCCCGCCCAGCACGTCGTGTCCGACGACGAGCCCGCCGTCCAGCGGGCGCCAGTGCGGATCGAAGTACTCGGGAAATCCGTTGACCTCGGCCAGCGAGGGCAGGTCCGTCGTCCCGCCCGGCAGCCCCGTCGGAGGTTCCTCGGCCGGACTGCCGTAGATCCGCAGCCATCCGCTGTCCAGCACCACACCGCCGCAGTTGAGCACCATCCCGCCCAGCCAGGACCGAGCGGTGACCTGGAGCTGGTGCAGACTCGCGCGGCCCAGGTCGGTGTCCACCGGGGGAACGTCCATGGACACCCCGCTGGCGGCGAGCGCCTTGGACAGCAGCGGCCAGGCGGGTTCCTCGACGTCGGTCAGCTCGCTCAGCTCTCGCATGGCTTCCCTGTGAGTTGTCAGGCGCGTGGTCGATGCGCTCAGTAGGCAATCATGCGCTCTCGGCGCACGGAATACGTCACGAATCCGGCGCCCAGACCGAGGAAGAGCGTGCCGCCGACCAGATAGGGCGTCGTGTCCACGGCGCCGGTGTCCGCGAGCCGGGTCCCGTCGTCGCCGGAGAGTGTGCGTGGACCGGTGTCGTCCGATCCGGCGGACATCCGTGTCGTGGCGGTGACGGTCGGCGCGGACGTCGGCGCAGTCGAGCTCGGTGTGGGTACGTCCTGGGACGCGTTGGCGGACGGGACGAACCACAGGGCACCCAGGAGGGTCCCCGCTGCGGTGGCGGTCAGCAACGATCGACGTGCGGCGGACACGAAATATCGATCCCCTTGTGGCGCTTGCGAATTGGCCGTGTGGGCCGATGCTAATGAAAGGCGCGGGTCGTGGGAAAGTCGCGCATGCCACGGGCCGTACGCTCCCTCCCATGAGTACCCCTGAGACTTCACAGTTTGTCCGGCTTCGTGTGGAACTCGTGCTGGCGATCGACGACGCCGGCGCGGTCACCCGGGCCGCGCTGGGCCGGATCGGCGACGACGCGGACATGCCGGCCGATGAAAAGGCGCACGCCGAGGGCGCAGTGACGGAAGACACGGCTGAAGCCCTGGCTTATCTCGTCGACCCGTTCGACCTGGTCAGCGAGGTGCCCGGAGTCGAACTCGCGCAGGCTTCCTGGAGCAGCGAGCCCATCGACTACGACCCCGATTCGCCGGATTGGGACATCGACGAGGATGATGCTGACGAGGACGACGAGGAAGAAGTACGCGGCTGACGCGTCCGGGGAAGCACGACCCCGGCCGGTGACCGCCGTCCGGGGCTTCTTGTCCCCGGTGACGCTCCGGAGCCTCCGCGCCATCCCCGCCGCACCGCCCCGGTCCGTACGCCCGGACGCGGTGAACGTGGCGTGGGCCACACTTCCGTGTGAAGTGGAACGGGGCGAACCGGTTGCGACGTTGAGTGTAGTTACGGGACTCCCGTGGTCCTTTTCGGGAATCGGCAACGATGGAGAAGCGTGTGATGACGAACAGTAAGCGGCGCAGGCGTCTTATGACCGCGTCCGCACTGCTCGGCGGGGTGCTGGTGCTCTCTGCGTGCAGCGGAGGCGGAGGCAAGGCCGGCGCTTCGGGCGGTGGCGACCCCACGTCGCAGGCCAAGGTCGACGAGGCGGCGGCCAAGAAGACGTCCGAGGCCCAGATCAAGATCACGCCCAAGGACGGCTCCGACAACGCCTCGATCAACAACGGCACCGCCGTCACGGTCGCCAAGGGCTCGCTCACGTCCGTCTCGATGAAGACCGCGACCGGTGGCGACGTGGCCGGTCAGATATCGGCGGACAAGAAGAGCTGGAAGCCTCTCAACCGGCTGGAGCGCGCCACCACTTACAAGATCGCCGCCGAGGCCGCCGACTCCGAGGGCCGCACCGCCCACGAGAACGCGTCGTTCACCACCGTTTCCCCGGCCAACAGCTTCATCGGCAACTTCACGCCGGAGGACGGCTCCACCGTCGGTGTCGGCATGCCGGTCTCGATCAACTTCGACAAGGCGATCACCGACAAGGCCGCCGTACAGAAGGGGATCACCGTCTCCTCCAGCAGCGGCCAGGAGGTCGTCGGGCACTGGTTCAACGCCAACCGCCTGGACTTCCGCCCCGAGAGCTACTGGACCGGCGGCTCCACCGTCACCCTCAAGCTGAACCTCGACGGGGTCCAGGGCGCGAGCGGTGTCTACGGCGTGCAGCAGAAGACGGTCACCTTCAAGATCGGCCGCAACCAGGTCTCCGTCGTCGACGCCAAGACCAAGACGATGCAGGTCACCCAGGACGGCAAGGTCGTCAAGACCATCCCGATCTCCGCGGGCGCTCCTGACCACACCACGTACCAGGGTCAGATGGTGATCTCCGAGAAGTTCAAGCAGACCCGCATGGACGGCTCGACGGTCGGTTTCACGAACGACGACGGCAAGGGCGAGTACGACATCAAGGACGTGCCGCACGCGATGCGTCTGTCGAACTCCGGCACCTTCATCCACGGCAACTACTGGGGCGCGAAGTCCATCTTCGGCTCCGTCAACACCAGCCACGGCTGTGTGGGCCTCTCCGACACCAAGGGTGCCAACGACACCGCCACGCCCGCCGCGTGGTTCTTCGACCACTCGCTGGTCGGTGACGTCGTGGTGGTCAAGAACACCGGCGACAAGACCGTCGCCCCGGACAACGGCCTCAACGGCTGGAACCTGGACTGGGCGGCCTGGAAGGCCGGTTCGGCCGCCTGAGGCCGAGGCACGGACTGACGGCCCACTGAGGCCGAGGCGCGAACGAACACCGATGCGGCGGTGGCCCCCACGGGCCACCGCCGCATCGGCGTCTCCCATGGGTTTCTGGGCCCGGCCACAGCCTTCTCATGCTTCTCTTATTTCGGCCTTATTCCTTCATCACGCGCCGTAACTAGCTTGCGGCACATGTTCTTCACCTACCTGAGGCGCGAACTGCGCCGCCGCAGAAAGGCGGCCCTCGTCGTCGCCTCCGGGCTCGCCCTGGGCATAGCCCTGGTCATCGTGGTCAGTTCCGTGTCCTCCGGCATGGAGAAAGCCCAGGGCAAGGTCCTCCAGTCGCTGTACGGGCTGGGGACCGACATGACGGTCACCAAGGCCGCCGCGCCGGCGACCAGCACCAGCCAGCGCCCGCGCTTCAACTTCGACGCGAACGACAACAGCTCCAAGAAGGAGCAGAGCAGCGACCGCGTCATGGTCCAGGGCTTCCAGACCCTGGCCTCCTCGACCGTCGCCAAGGTGGACTCCCAGAAGGGCGTCGCGGACGCCGTCGGAGGACTGAGCCTCCAAGTCATCCGGGTCAACGGCCAGTTCACCCGGGGCCAGTTCCAGCAGGACCCCAACAGCCGTGACCAGGGCGGCGGCCGGGGCGGTGCCCAGCCCTCCCCCGAGGGCACCGTCAAGGGCGGCGGCGCGGCCTTCGACGTCAACAACTACTCGGTCTACGGCACCGACGTCACCAAGCCCGCCCTGGGACCGCTGACTTCGTCGAAGATCACCAGTGGCCGTACGTTCAAGACCTCCGAGACGAACGCCAAGGTCGTCGTCGCGGACAAGTCGTACGCCAAGGAGAAGAAGCTCAAGCTCGGCGGCACCGTCACCGTCAAGGGCGTCAAGTACAAGATCATCGGCATCGCGACGCCGGACAGCGGTGACGCGGCGGCCAACCTGTACATGCCGCTCCAGCAGGCGCAGACGCTCAGCGACTCCAAGAACAAGGTCACCACGATCTACGTCAAGGCGTCCGACTCGCAGCAGATCTCGGGCGTCAAGAGCACCATCCAGAAGAACATCTCGGGTACGACGGTCACCACCTCCGCGGACCTCGCGAGCACCGTCTCCGGCTCGCTGTCCACGGCATCCAACCTCGCCTCGAACGTGGGCAAGTGGCTGTCGATCGCGGTGCTCGTGGCCGCGTTCCTGGTCGCCGGTCTGCTCACCTCCTCCGCCGTCTCCCGGCGCGTGCGCGAGTTCGGCACCCTCAAGGCGCTCGGCTGGAAGTCGAGCCGGGTGACCCGCCAGGTGGTCGGCGAGGCCATCGTCAACGGCCTGGTCGGTGGAGCCCTCGGCATCGCCCTCGGTCTCGCGGGCGCCTACCTCGTCACCGAGATCAGCCCCAACCTCCAGGCACAGCTGGGCAGCACGGGCGGTGGCGGCGGTGGCCCCTTCGGCGGCGGTGGCGGTTTCGCCGGCCCCGGACGGCAGACCGCCTCCAAGGCCCTCGACGTCGCGCTCACCGCGCCCGTCAGCGTCAACACGATCGTCATCGCGGTCGCCCTGGCCGTGGCCGGCGGTCTGATCGCGGGCGCCTTCGGCGGCTGGCGCGCCTCCAGGCTGCGTCCCGCCGACGCCCTGCGCCGCGTCGAATAAGCCCCGCCCCTCACGTACTCACGTATCCCAGGAGTCAGCACCATGTACGAACTCAGAGGCGTCACCAAGCGCTATACGCGGGGCAAGGACACGATCAACGCACTCGACGGGATCGATCTGACGATCGGCGACGGCGACCGGCTCGTCATCCAGGGTCCCACCGGCGGCGGCAAGTCCACCCTGCTCCAGATGCTCGGCGGGCTCGACCGTCCCACCGCGGGCAGCGTCGAACTCGACGGCACCGACATGGCCAAGCTGTCCGAGGCGA